>CAISDL010000043.1 GCA_903884065.1 uncultured Actinomycetes bacterium
GTGCCTCATACCGCAGCGAGCGGCGCGACGCGGTGCCGACGCGGGCGTAGAGATGCCGCGCGTACTCCTGCCAACGCAGTTCGTCGCGGAATTTCGCGACGTCGTCGGGCGGACCGGAGGCGACGTGGTCCCACACCTCCGGCAGCGTCAGCAGACCGTGGCGGATGTACGGCGACAACATCGAGGCCCCCCGCGTCGATGCCGGCCAGACGTTGTTGCGCCGCCGCGCGTACCCCTTCACGTCGTAGGCCTGCAACGCCGCGTCGGCCGCCTGCTGCCCGCCACGCGCCGGTGGCCGTGCGCCCGACGGCGACCCCGCGTCCTCAGCGGCGCAGAGGTCCCCGAGATTCTCGGCAACCCAGGCCCGTACGCCGTCGTCGTCGGGTGGCGGGATGTCGAGCATGGCGGCAGTGTGGCAGAAATCAGGCGGTATCGCTGAGTGCACGTTCTTTACGCGTTAGGTGAGCGTCAGACCCCGGAAGGCCAGCGAGTCGCCAGCTCAGCGGGTGTCCAGTCGGGCCAGTCCGCGGCGCCGATGAGAAGCCCGGCGCTGAACTGGGCGAGGATCCGGGGCCCACCGATGCGGCTGTTGTCGTAGACCGAGGCACTATCAGCCGTTGCGATTGCCGCGGCCAGTAGCGGCCCCAGCCGTTGGTGGCGGCTGCGGATCTTGGTCTCGGGAACGCTGTGACCGCCGGCCCGGACCCGGTGAGCAACCCGCTGCACGGCCAGGTCCTCGGGAATGAGCACCGCGTGGACGACGACGGTGTAGCCGGCGGCCTGTGCGCTGCCGATGAGTTCGAGCTTGGAAGGATGAGAGAAAACCGTTTCGGCGATGAACGACCGGCCCGCCTCGATCAAGGCGGCTCGGGTGTCGGCGGCGATGCCGGCCGCAGCATAAGAGTTCGCCACGGGGTCGTCGGGCCAGCGCTGCCGGGCTATTTCGTCGGCGTTGACGAACGCGCTGCCAGGCAGCAGTGGCGCCAGGGTGAGGCCCACGAAGGTGGATTTGCCGGCACCATTGGGCCCAATGACGAGGTCGAGGCGTTTCACGCCGGCGCGGTCGGGTCAGCGGTTCGCGGGCACGAGTGCGGCGGTGCCGTCGGGCCGATACTCGACCAACTGGCCGGCGTCGTTGAGTGCGACGGTGGTGACGCCGCGAGCGGCCAGTTGCTCGCCGTAGTGAGTGCGGGCCAGGCTCTCCTCGACGGACGCAGCGATCTCGGCGTTGAACACCACGCCCTCTTCCAGGGTCAATTGGTCCAACGCCAACTCGCCGACTAGGGCGGCTTCGACCCGGCGGCGCGCGGCGCTGTGCTGGTGTGAAACCGCCCGCCCGACTCGCGCCCAGTGGTCGAGTTGTTGTTTGGCTGAACGGCTTTGGCGCGCACCTTCGGCGGCGGCGCTCTCGAATAGGTCAGCGGCGACACGGGTGACCCGGTCTGCGACATCAGACATTGGCAACCTCCCGTAGCATTCTGCTACAACGATAGCAGGTCCGCTGGGCATGTCGCGCACCTTAGGTCCTGCGCGGGAGTGCGGCAGTCACCTCGGCCATGTCTTCGACGATGGCCCCAAGCCGACCGGCCTGCGTTACTGCATGAACGGTGTGGCTCTGACCTTCCGCCCCGCCTAGATAGGTTGATTAGGTTGTCCACGTTGTGATTTCGCGCACCGGTCTGCGCTCAGTCGGCGGTTGGGGCACGTCATCGATAGGGGGAATCCCCAGCCGGATCAGCGCCTGCGGATGCGCCTCGTCGACGCCACGACGATAGAGCGCCTCGTCGACGAGGCCGAGCGCGGCATCTCCGAGCGGAAGTTACGCGGTCGCGGCCGTCCCCCGATCGGCGATGAGGCGTCGAGCGTTTATTCGGTCCGCCTCCCCGACGAACTGGTGGCACTGGTGGACGAGCGGTCTGCGATGGACGGGGTCGCCCGCGGAGAGACCATCCGCCGGGCCTTAATCGAATACCTGACCA
>CAISDL010000044.1 GCA_903884065.1 uncultured Actinomycetes bacterium
CTACACCCTGACCTTCGCACCCGGGCAGTTGCCGCCGGTCAACGCGTTCTGGTCGGTGACGATGTACAAGCTCCCCGAGAGCCTGCTGGTGGCCAACCCGATCAACCGCTATCTGATCAACTCGCCCATGCTCCCCGACCTCGTCAAGAACCCCGACGGCGGGCTGACCATCTACATCCAGAACACCTCGCCGGGCCCGGACAAGGAGCCCAACTGGCTGCCGGCCCCGGACGGACCATTCACCCTCTATATGCGGCTGTACTCGCCCAAGCCCGAAGCCCTCGACGGCCAGTGGAAGGCGCCCAAGCCGGTGAAGGTGCCGGGCTGAACGACGACCAGTCCGAAGAGCTGGGAAGATTGCGGGGGGGTTGCCATATCCAGGCATAACGGCCTGCCCGATTCGGCGTGGTTCGACCGGATCGCCGAGAGCAGCGGTCTGAGCAGCCGGTGTACAGCCGGGCGTTGGTGCAGTCACGGGAGCGCCCCGACGGTTCGGTGATCCTTGAGGGTGTCGTGCAGGACATCACCGAGCTACGCGAAGTCGAAGCCGAACTCATCCGTTCCGAAGAACGCCACCTCCTGCTGGCGGAGAACGCCTGGGAGATGGTCTGGACCATGGGGCTCGACAGCTCGATCACCTACATCAGCCCGGCCGTCGAACGGATGCGCGGATTTACCCCTGAGGAAGCGAGGCGTCAGACGCCCGAGCAGATGAGCACACCGGAATCGGCGGCCCGGATTGCCGAGTACTACCACCGGGTGTTCGTCGCGATCGAGGCCGGCACCCCGCCGCCGAGGAGTTCGTCATCCTGCTGCGCGACTGCCCACTCGACGACGCCGCAGCCAGGGCGGAAGAGGTTCGCAGTCAGATCGCCGACATGGCATTTCCGGTCGCCGGCACGGTCACAGTGAGCATCGGGGCCGCGCAACTGACCGCCGGAGAAGAGTCAGCCTCGTGGCTCGGCCGCGCCGATGCGGCGCTGTACCAAGCGAAGCGGTCGGGCCGCAACGCTGTGGTGGCCTTCGAGGGACCGACGCGCACGCTCAATCCGATTGCGTCACAAAGTCGATGAGCTCCTCGACCCGGCCGATGAGTTCCGGCTCCAGGTCGGTCCAGTCGCGGACCGTGCCGCGGATGCGCTGCCATGCGGTGGCGATGTCGGCCTGAGTGCGGTGTGGCCAGCCCAGCGCCGCACAAATGCCGTGTTTCCATTCCACCGCGCGCGGCACCGCCGGCCACGCCGCCAGACCCACCCGGGCGGGTTTGACCGCCTGCCAGATGTCGACATAGGGGTGCCCCACCACCAGGGTGTGCTCCCCGCCCGGCCCGCGGCGTACGGCATCGGCGATGCGCGACTCCTTGGACCCGGCGACCAGGTGATCGACCAGCACTCCCAGGCGCCGGCCCGGCCCGGGACGGAAATCGGCAACAACTGCGGCCAGATCATCAACGCCGCCAAGGTATTCCACGACGACGCCTTCGACCCGCAGGTCGTCGCCCCAGACCTGTTCGACGAGTTCGGCATCGTGGCGGCCCTCGACGTAGATGCGCCCGGCCAGGGCAATCCGGGCCCGGGTGTCGGCGACTTTCACCGAACCCGACGCGGTGCGCTGAGCTATCCCGGGAGGCGGCGTCCGCCGGGGCGCGGTCAGGATCACCGGCCTGCCGTCCAGCAGAAAGCCCGGCCCCAGCGGAAACACGCGAGTCCGGCGGTGCCGGTCCTCAAGTTCGACGCGGCCGCCCTCGATGCGGATCACGGCACCGACGTAGCCTGACTGCGGGTCCTCGACCACCATCCCGATCTCGGCGCAGCACTCGGTTGAACGGGGCTTTCGGGACTCGTGCGGGTTGTCGGCGAGCACGTCGGCGCCATAGCGATCAGCCACCTGAGCGATCGTAGGGAGCGCTGGCCGGAATCCGGCGCAACGCGGCTGCGGCGGGTCGCCCGCCGCGCAGGATCACCGCAGGTCAACTACTCCAGACGAGATAGCCGAGCAGCACAACCGTGACCGCGATGAGATAGCAGATGCAGATGGCCGCGAGCAGTCGGCGCTGCAGGGCCAGGGCTGCGCCAATGCCCCGGGACCCCAGGACCCACGCACTTGCGATCGAGACAGCCAGGAAGGCTATCGCCGATGCGTAGGCGACGATATATAGGACGTCTACCATCAACAGGTAGTTGACGTCCTGCAGCGACGACGAGATGCCCCAGTGCATGGCGACCAGGGCCAGCAGCGACGTGATGGGCAGCGCGATTCTGGAGTCGACGTGTGACGGCGGGATGATCAGAGCGATCGCGGCAGCAGCCAGCACGATGAGCATCGGCACCATGATCTTGAGGACGCCCGCCGCCGTGGGCGACGCCAGCGGAATCTCAACAACGATGCGCGGAAAAGTCCAGGCTTGCCGCATGTGGTCGGCCGGCCCAACGTCATAGGTGTAGTCGCGGAAGGAAATCCGGGGCTGGCCGACGTCGTAACCGGGCAGCGTGACCTCGGGACTGATTCGGACCGGATCGTCATCCGGCGTGTAGGTGAGGATCTGTGTGTTGAGAGCCTCATCTTCGATGATGATCTTCAGGGTCTGCCGGTCGAAGGGATACCTCTTGAGCGACAAGGGCGTGTTGAAGTTGCCTTGGTAGTGGATCATCCAGAAACGTGTTCCATCCGGTTCGATCTGCGGTTCCTCGTAGACCGGGTCGGCTACCAGCGCCCACTTCTCATAGGCGTTGACCACAGTGAGGCCCTTGGTCGGGTCGATCCCACTGCCGCGCCACCGCAACCACACGTAGAAGTCCGCGTCGAAACTGTTGTTGGGCAGATTGACGGTCGCGACATTCATCACGAAGACGCCTGCCCGAACCTCTTCGGGACCGGGCCCACTCAGCTTGGGCCCGATGAGCCGGCTGGGCACCGGCGACGTGGGCGCAGCGACCCCCGGCGGCAGACGTGGTGGAGAAGCCGGCGCCGGCGAACCGGCCGCGACATGCAAGCCCATAAGCGCCAGGCCGATCCCCACCACAACCGAGGCCAAGGCCAGGGTGCTCCTCGCCATCCCCCTCGCCATCCCCCTCGCCATCCCCCTCGCCATCCCGAACTCGACGAACCGCCTCACCATAGAACCGCCTCCGCGGATACCCCCCGACGTCGACGTTAATCGATAACAACAGCCCTTCGCGGTGATTCGTTCTCTGGCGCTGCCGCCGATCGTGCGCAATGATGCCGCCCATGAGCAAAGGGTTGACTGTCCTCGTCCCGGTTGTCGCGGTGCTGTTGGCGACATCGGGTTGTTCGCCCGCCCAGGACAAGCAGTCCACGGCCGGCGCACCCGGGAACTGCGACTCAGCCTCCCTGGCGACGCTGAAGTCGGGTGTCCTGACCTTCGGCACCGATCAGCCGGCCTACCCGCCCTGGTTCGTCGGCGACGTTCCGGCCAACGGCAAGGGATTCGAATCGGCCGTCGCCTACGCCGTGGCCGGCAAGCTCGGGTATGAGCCCAGCGAGGTCGCGTGGGTCCGCGTTCCGTTCAACGCCGCGATCGCCCCGGGGCCGAAGGCCTTCGACGCCAACCTCAACGAGTTCTCGATCACCGACGAACGCCGCAAGGCCGTCGACTTCTCCTCGCCCTATTACGACGTCACCCAGGCCGTGGTCACGCTGAAATCGAGCCCGGCGGCAGAGGTCACCACCCTTGACGGTCTGCGCGGTCTCAAACTCGGCGCCCAGGTCGGCACGACCAGTTACAACGCCGCCAAAAGCCTGGGCAGCAGCGAGCCGGTCTCGGTCTACAACAACAACGACGACGCCAAGGCGGCACTGACCAGCGGCCAAATCGATGCGCTGGTGCTGGACCTGCCCACCGCATTCCAGGTTCAGGCCGAACTTCCCGACGGCCGGATCATCGGCCAACTGCCCGGCGTCGGCGACAAGCCCGAACAGTTCGGCATCGTCCTGGACAAGGGCAGCCCGTTGACCTCGTGCGTGTCCGGTGCAGTCGAGGCGTTGCGAGCCGACGGCACGCTGGCCAGTCTGCAGCAGCGGTGGCTGACCGACGCCGGTCGTGCACCGGTCCTGAGGTGACCGCTCTCGCCGCCGAGCGACTGGCCTACCGCCGGTCGCGGGCCCGGCGTTCGACCGCGATCGCCCTGGTTTCCACGGTGGTCTTCGCCGCCGTCATGATCGCGGCGACGACGTCGTCGCCCGGCTGGCCACGGGTGGCGGACTCGTTTCTGAACTGGCGGGTCGGCTGGGAGAGCCTGCCGGCGATCCTCGACGGATTGTGGCTGAACCTGCGGGTGTTGGTGGTCTGCCAGATACTCATCCTGATCATCGGGCTGAGCCTGGCGGCGGTGCGCACTCTGCGCGGCCCGGTGTGGTTTCCGCTGCGCGCGTTGGCAACCGGGTACGTGGACCTGTTCCGCGGTCTGCCGCTGATCATCTGTCTGTACCTCGTCGGCTTCGGACTGCCGGGCCTTCGACTGGCCGGCATCCCGAACAATCCGGTGCTGTTGGGTGGTTTCGCCCTGGTGCTGGTGTATTCGGCCTATGTGGCCGAGGTCTTCCGGGCCGGGATCCAGTCGGTGCATCCCTCCCAACTGTCCGCCGCCAGTTCACTGGGCCTGAACTACCGGCAGACGATGCGACTGGTGGTGTTGCCGCAGGCCGCCCGGCGGGTGACCCCGGCGCTGCTCAACGATTTCGTTGCGCTGCAGAAGGATTGCGGCCTGATCTCGGTACTGGGTGCCGTCGACGCGGTGCGGGCGGCCCAGATTCAGGTGGCGACCAGTTATAACTTCACCCCGTACGTGGTGGCCGGCCTGTTGTTCGTGGCGCTGGCGATTCCGTCGGCGCGACTGGCGGACTGGGCGACGCGGCGTGCCGCCACCCGGCAGGGCGCGCTGTGAGTGCGCCGGTTCTGTCGGTCCGCGGACTGGTCAAGAGGTACGGCGAACGCGTCGTGCTGAACGGCGTCGATCTCGACGTCGCCGAACACGAGGTCGTCGTGCTCATCGGCGCCTCCGGTTCCGGCAAGTCCACCCTGCTCAAGTGCGTCGACCTGCTCGAGGACGTCGACGACGGGCAGATCTTCCTCGACGGCCGCGATATCAGTGATCCGCGGGTCGACGCCGAGGAGTCCCGGCGCAGCATGGGAATGGTGTTCCAGTCGTTCAACCTGTTCCCGCACATGACCGTGCTCGACAACGTGACGCTGTCGCCGCGAGTCGTGTTCCGGCGCAGTCGTTCCGAGGCCGACCAGCGAGGCCGGGAACTGCTGGCCCGCGTCGGACTGGCGGACAAGGCTGATGCCTACCCCGACAAGCTCTCCGGCGGCCAGCAGCAACGGGTGGCGATCGCCCGGGCGCTGGCCTATGACCCGCGCCTGCTGCTACTCGACGAGATCACCAGCGCTCTCGACCCTGAACTGGTCGGCGAAGTGCTCGATCTGGTGCGCGAACTCGCCGAATCCGGACGCACCATCGTCATGGCCACCCACGAGATGGGTTTCGCCCGTCAAGTGGCCCACACCGTCTGCTTCCTCGACGGAGGCCGGATCATCGAATCAGGTTCAGCCGAGCAGGTTCTCACCGATCCGCAGCAGGATCGCACCCGGCAGTTCCTGAGCCGGGTCAGTGGTGCGGGACATTCGCCGACGGGCTGACACAGCACAGCGCGGTAACGGGACGGTACCGATTCGTCACAGATCGGCGACATGTCGGTACGGCGCCGGTGAATTGCCGGTTTTGAAGCGGACTCTGGTGGCAACCCCTCATCAGGAGGTCACGATGCCCTGGCTCATGGTGTACATCACAATTGCCGTTACCGTGCTCTCCGTCGTCGGAGCCTGCTTCGCGAAGGGACTTAGACGGGACCCCTGGCGCCTGGTCGCGATCCTCGCCGCGTCCGCACTGTGGCCCGTCCTCGTCGTCGGCCTGATCCAATTCGGTGCCATTCAGATCGTGGCGGGCCACCTGCGCCGGCACGCGTCCGCGCCTGTCTCGGCCCCTGAGCAGACGGTCTTCGAGCCCGAACCCGCCACCGCACCGATGGTTCTGGTCGACTCCCTGGTGCGGTTGGCCCAGCAGGTCGGCGTCAAGCACCCGGCTTAGCCTTCTCCCCCGATCGGTGGACACCCGCGTCCTCCTCACAACGGTTCGTCCGGTGGACAGTCCGGGCCTCCCGTCACCGCGATAGTCGTAGCAGGCCGAAGACATCGGTACGACTTCCAGGAGGAGACCACAATGAACACCACCGCATTCACCCGCCGCATCACCGCAACCCTGTCCGGACCGTTAGTCGCGGCCGGAATCCTCATGGGCGCCATGGTGATCGGCGACACCGCCACCGCGAACGCGCAACCGACCGCGGACGGCCAGTGCACCAGCATGACGATGACCGGCGGCCAGGACCCGACCGGCCCCAACGCGCTCACCCGGGCCGGTCAGATTGGCGCCGCCGCCGGCCCCAGTGCCTCCGACGGCAGCATGGCGGTCAATTGCCAGGCCGCCAGCCACGGCTGATCGGGCTAGCCGCCGGCGGGAACAGGAGTCGGGCCCACGCGCACAGTAGGGGGGATGAGCGCGGTGGGCCCGACGTACCTGCATTCTGTTACTGACATCCATGAAAATTAGGCATTTCAGGTGTTTCTCAGCCGGTGTGTCGGGAGCGAGAGTTGAGGACCGAGACGCATGCGCCGGCAGGAATTCGAAGGACTCGCCGTTGAACTGCGCGACCAGGTGATCGGACTGATGACCGAGGATCACCGGGCGGCCATGCGGGCGTTCGCTTCTCGCGGCCGGTAATCCGCCGGCTACAGCCCCAGCGTCTTGGCGATGATGTCTCGCTGGATTTCGCTGCTGCCGCCGGCAATGGTGCCGACCACGGCGGCACGGAACTGCTCCTCCATGCCCCCCTCTGTGGCGTAACCCATTCCTCCCATCATCTGAATACCTTCCAGCGCAGCATGTTTCGCAAGTTCGGTGGCCTTGAGCTTGACCATGGACGCCTCCCGCGGCATCAGCGTGCCGGGGTTCTCGTCGACGCGCTGGGCAACGTCGTGCACCAGGAGTCTGGTGCACTCGACCTCGGTCGCCAGTTCGGCGAGCCGGTGCGACAGCGCCTGGAAGCTGCCGACCGGGCGGCCGAACTGGTGGCGGGTCTTGACGTAATCGACGGTGTCGTCGAACGCTCGGCGGGCCTGCCCGAGCGCGAGGGCACCGACGATGACGCGCTCGGTGTTCAAACCTGCGATCAGCTGCAACCAACCTTGATCCTCGACCCCGACCAACCGCTCCGCCCCGACTTCGCAGTCGGTGAAGAACACTTCGTTGACCTCCGCACCCATGGTCGCGATCGGGCGGATCTCCACCCCCGGCGCCGAGGTGGGTACCGACAGCATCGACATGCCCTGGTGCTTGTCGCCGGTGTCGGAGGTTCGCGCCACCAGCAGGATGTGATCGGAATAGTGGGCGTTGGAGATCCACATCTTCTGACCGTTGAGCCGGTAACCGCCGTCGACCTTCTCTGCCTTGCACCGCAGCGAGGCGACATCGGATCCCGAACCCGGCTCGGACATGGCGATCGCGGTAGCGCCGCCGGCGACGACGTTGCCGAGAATCTCCTTCTTGAGGTCCTCGGACCCGAAGTTCATATAGATGTGCGACACGATCAGCGTGACGGCGAAGCTGCCCACCGGAATCTGGTTGTAGGCCAACTCCTCGACCAACAGGCAGGCGTCGAACAGTCCCCCGCCGGCGCCGCCGTACTGCTCGGGGATGGACAGGCCGAGGAATCCCAAGTCCGCGAGTTTCCGGGAGATCGCGGCATTATGGTGCGTCGTGCCGCCGTTGGTGAGCGCCAGGCGCTTCTCCCGGGTTCCGCACTCCCTGGCACCGAACTCCCGGATGGTGGCGACCATGCTCGTCTGTTCATCGGTCAACTGATGACTCACGGCGCACTCCTCATCGTCTGCCGCGACACTACCCGCCGCCCAGCCTGTCGGCGATATCTCGCAGTGCCGCAAGCTGTTCGGCGTAATGTCCGGCCGAATGAGCAGCCACCGAACACGTCACCGCCGTCGCCCCGGCGTCACGCAACCGCTCCAGGCGGGTCGCAGTGCCACCCGGATCGGCCATCGGGTCCACGGCCCGTCCGGTCGGCAGCACCACCTCGAAGCCGGTGGGCACCTCGACACGACTCAACATCCCGGACAGTTCAGCCGCACTCAGCCCGAACGGCATCCACCCATCGGCCAGCCGCACCGCCCGCCGCAACGACCGCAGCGTCCGCCCGCCGACCCAGATCGGCACATGCGACTGCACCGCGCACGGGTCGACCACCAGACCGTCGTACTGATAGAACCGCCCGTGATAGGACGGGCGCGTGGTGGACAGCGAGGCGCGCAGCGCGGCGAGTGCATCCTCGGCCCGCTCGCCGCGGTCATCGAAGTCCGCGCCCAGTAGGGCGAATTCCTCAGCGAGTGAACCGACGCCGACTCCCAGCACCAACCTGCCCCCGCTGAGCCTGTCGAGCGTCCCGAATCGTTTCGCGATCTCCAGGGGATGGTGATAACCCAGGACGATGACCGACGTTGCCAGCCGGATGCGCCGGGTGTGGGCAGCCAGAAAGCCCAGCGTGGACAGCGGATCCCAGTAGGTCAGTCCGCGGCCGTGCGCGGCATCCTCCGGAACGGCGACGTGCTCGGCGCAGGTCAGATGGTCGTAGCCCAGTTCGTCGGCGATCCGGGCGATTCCGGCCAGATCGTCGACGCCTGCCTCCTGCTCCCACTCCGAGGCGATCCCGGGTAGTTGCATGACTACGGGCGTCGAGAGACCAACGTGCACAGTTGAAGGTTCTACCGTGCGAGGGCTCACCCCCGCACCCGGGTCGTAGGGTTCATGATGTGCGGGCCGAACGGATCATCGGGGACTTCCCGGTGGCGATCGCGGCTGCTGTGAGCGGCGCTGGACACCCGCTGAGCGCCGAAGCGGAGGCAGTGACGTGGCCGTCGTCGCGCTGACGGTCTTCGTCGTCGCCTACCTGCTGATCGCAACCGAACGGGTCGACAAGGTCAAGGCTGCGCTGGGCGGGGCCGCGGTGATCGTCGCCACCGGGATCTCCGGCGCGGAGGACGTGTTCTACTCCACCGCGACGGGCGTCGACTGGAACGTGATCTTCCTGCTGCTCGGCATGATGGTGATTGTCGGTGTGCTCCGGCAGACCGGCGTGTTCGAGTTCACCGCCGTCTGGGCTGCCAAGCGCGCCAGGGGTTCCGCCCTTCGGGTGATGATTCTGCTGGTGTTGATCACCGCCGTGGCTTCAGCGTTACTCGACAATGTGACCACCGTTCTGCTGATCGCGCCGGTGACCCTGATCGTCTGCGAACGACTCGGGGTCAATCCGGTCCCGTTCCTGATCGCCGAGGTCTTCGCCTCCAACATCGGCGGAGCTGCGACCCTGGTCGGAGACCCACCGAACATCATCATCGCCAGTCGAGCGGGCCTGTCCTTCAACGACTTCCTGGTCCACATGGCGCCGCTGGTCCTCATCGTCGTGGGGGCTCTCATCGCGCTGTTGCCGGTGATGTTTCGTGGCTCGTTCGCGGTGAGCCCCGACCGGGTGGCCGAGATCATGTCGATGGACGAGCACGAGGCAATCCGCGATGTGCGACTGCTCATCAAGTGCGCGATCGTGCTGACGGCCGTCTTTGCCGGCTTCATCGCCCACTCGGTGATCCACATCGAGCCCGCACTGGTGGCACTGCTCGGCGCGGGGACGCTAATCGTGATCGCCGGAGTCGATCGGGAGCACTATCTCGACAGCGTGGAGTGGGAGACCCTGCTTTTCTTCGCCGGACTGTTCATACTCGTCGGCGCACTGGTCAAGACCGGGGTGATCGCCCAACTGTCCCACTTCGCCGGCACGGCGACCGGCGGCAACCCCCTGCTGGCGGCGATGGCGATCCTGGTGGTCTCGGCGGTGCTTTCCGGCGTCATCGACAACATCCCCTACGTCGCCACCATGAGCCCGGTGGTCGCCGACCTTGTGACCACGGTGTCCAATCCCGTTCAGGGCCAGGCACTGTGGTGGTCGCTGGCGGCCGGCGCCGATTTCGGCGGCAACCTGACCGCGGTGGGGGCAAGCGCCAACGTGGTCATGCTCGGCATCGCCGCGCGTGAGGGCTACCCGATCAGCTTCTGGGAGTTCAGCCGCAAGGGCGCGGCCGTCACCGCGCTGAGCATCGGGATCGCCGCACCGTATGTGTGGCTGCGCTATTTCGCCTTCGCCGCGTGAGACTCGTCTTCTAGAGTCCGTCCGGCCGATCGGACATCCAGGTTCCGAACCGCGCGGCGAGGCGATCGCGGTCCGCGACCGACGGCGCGATGACGTCCATGCCGCCGTCATAGGGATGGAACAGCCAGGTCAGGGACGTGTCGGTGACGACCACCTCCGGCGCGCGGTCGTCGGCGACGTAGCGCAGCAGATCGTCAAGATCTCCCGGGGTGAAGTGGCGGCGGCTGACGTACAGGTCGTAGGCCACCTCGGGGTCGTCGGGGTCGACCGCGTGCATCCACGGCACGGCCTCGGGGTGAAGCCCGACGTGAATCGGCTCCGATCCCGCGGCCAGATCACCCGCACCGTACTCCAGGGTAATCAGATAGATTGCCGCGCAGCCGGATTCGCCAAACACTGCAGCCAGCACGGCGTTATAGCGCCTCAGTACTTCGCCGTAGTCCGCGGCGCCGGCGGGACAACGCCGACCGAGTGGCAAGTAGTGGAAACGGACCCAGCGATCGTGCAGGCGATGCCGGAACAGATGCGCGATCGGAGGGCACTCGGGCCACGACCGGCCCCAGTGGCGGGTCAACTCCCCGTTCTCCACGCTCACCTATCCACGCTCATCCGTCGCAGGATGCCCGCCGACCTCCTCGTCGCGCAATATCAGCACACTGACCAGACTCAGCAGCGAGAAGCCGACCATCACCGCGCCGACGGCACCGCCGCCGTGGACCATCAGCAGCGGTGAGATCACCGGGGGCACCGCCCCGCCCAGGATGGCGCCGAGGTTGTTGGCCATGGCGGCGCCGGTGTAGCGGTTGCGCACCGCGAAGACCGTCGGTATCAGTGCCGTCAGCGGCGACATCACCACGCCGACGATCGCATACGTCACCATGACAGCGGCGATGAAGAACGTCCGGTCACCGGTCTGGATCAACGGCAGGATCGCCAGCGACCACGGCGCCGCGACCCCGTAGCCGACAACGGCCATCCGGCGACATCCGTAGCTGTCGACGAGCAAGCCTGACGCGGCGATCCCGGCCATCAGGCACAGGCCTCCCACCGCGCTGGTCGCGAAGATGGCCGACTTGGAGAAGTGCAGGTCAGCGTGGGCGTAGCCGGTCAGAAAGGTGCTGGCCTGATAAAGCAGCATGACGGCGCCGGCCACCGCCCCGGCGGCCAGCAGCAACTGCGGGGTTTCCCGGCGAAGCAGGTCGGCGATCGGCAGGCCGGCCCGGTCGGGAGCGGACGAGAATTCCGCCGTCTCCTCGAGATTGCGCCGGACATAGAACCCCACGGCGATCAGGACAGCGCTCATCAGGAACGGGACCCGCCATCCCCAGCCGAGGAACGTCGAGTTCGGACCCCCGAAAGCGCTGTCCGACGACAGGAATACCAGGTTCGCGAGCACCACCGCGGTACCGATGCCCAGTTGCATGACCATGCAGCAGCGGCCGCGCATCTGGCGCGGCGCGTTCTCCACGCACAGCAGCGCGGCCCCGGCCCACTCTCCGCCCACCGCGAAGCCCTGCACCAGTCGCAGAGCGACCAGGATGAACGGCGCCGCGACACCGATGGTGGCGGTCGACGGCAGCAACCCGACCGCCACGGTCGAGAAGCCCATCAGCAGCAGCGTCGCCATCAGCGTCCGCTTGCGGCCGATGCGGTCACCGAAGTGCCCGAACACGACCGCCCCGAACGGGCGTGCGATGAACGCCGTCGCGAAACTCCCCAGCGATGCCACCGCCGCCATCGTCGGACTCAGATCGGGAAAGAACACCGTGGGAAACACCAGCGCCGCCGCGGTGGCGTAGATGAAGAAGTCGTAGAACTCCACCGCCGACCCGATGTAACTGGCCGCGACGGCGCGTCGCAGCGCCGGACGCAAGGCTTCTCGCCGTGAGGGCCGCGGTGTCGCCCCACCTGGGATTTCCAGCTCCGAACGGGCAAGCACTGTGGTCATCCGCTCATGGTGCAACGCGCGGTGGCAGACCTGCGTCATACGATTGGATCTTCTATTGGATGACCTGGCGTCATCCGATCGGAGGTCCGATCCGGTGCGATACAGTCCGAAGGGAGATGAGCGTCAGCGTCAACGATGCCCTGACAACGCGCATTTGCCCTAGTTGTCATTCGACTGTTCCGGCGGCGGCGTTTTGCAGCAACTGCGGCATACACCTCGACAAGCCCCCGACAAAGGGGCACGCCGGCTTGCGGCCGAGGGTCTTCGCGGCCGCCCCCAATGAGCCGATCGCACTGCCTCTGGTGACCAGTTCGATTTTCCCGCAACTCACCGAATCGTCCCGGAAGCCGTTCCGCCACGCTCTTTTTCTGGTGCTGGCCGCATTGGTGGCTTTTTCGGCGCTTCGGCTTCTGGGGCCACTGGTCATCGTGATCGCGCTCGGTGTGCCCCTGCTGTTCGCCGTTTACCTGTGGCGGTCAGGGGTGTTCAAGGACAATCCGCATGCCGTGCTGGCCGCGGGATTGTTCGGCACCGCGCTCAGTGTCGCGTGGTGGCTGTGGACCGGCAGTATCGTGGCCAGCGCCTACGGCGTGCCCCTGGCGACCGCATCCCAACTGGAGAGCGCGCTGAGCGTAGGCCTGACCATCACCCTGGCCGGGGCGGTGCTGATGATGCTGCCGGCCATCCTGGTTCGCCCGGCCCATCAAGGCACGCGCGAGTCGTTGGACGGTTTCGCCATCGGCGCGTGCGGGACACTGTGCTTCTCGGCCGCCGGAACGATCACCTGGCTGGGACCCCAGTTCACCGCGGGCCTGATCGACAACTATCGTCCGTCGCGGCTGTTCGAGGAAGCCTTCCTGTACGGCATCGCCGACCCGTTGACCGCCACGGCCGTCGGCGGTCTCATCGGCCTGACCCTGTGGTTTCGTCCCGGCGGGCAGGCCGCGGGCAGAACTCGGGGCGCCCGCAAGGCGCTCATGGTCTACACCGCTGTCGCGGTCGCCATCTATTTCGCCGTGTATCTGGTCGACGCCGCGGATCTGCCCCGATTCGGCGAGATCGCGGTCAACGTCGTGCTGACGGCGGCCGCCATGGTGACGGTGCGCCTCGGCGTGCAGACGGCACTGCTGCACGAGGACCCCGATCCGAATATCGCCCGCATGGTGGTGTGCAGCCACTGCAAGAAGCAGGTACCCGACATGCCGTTCTGTTCGGAGTGCGGGGCCGCCGCGCGGACGTCGTCACGCTCGGTCCGTGGAGCGCGCCACAAGCAGGTGATGACATTCGGTGCCGTGGCCCTGGCCGCCGTGCTGACACTGATCGTCGCCGACCATCCAGAACTGGCGTTGCGTGGCCGTGCTGTCGGCGGCGCCTACGCCCGGATGCTCGCCTCCTCAACCGACCTCGGCCCCGCGGACGGGAGTCGGGTCCGCATCACCGCGTCCTTGACGGCGGCGGCCCGACCACTGCACCTCGATGCGTGGGCGCGCGCCCGCAATCTGTCGGTGCGCTGGCGCGACGGCGACGAATGGGCGGTCATCGAAGGCACGACGACGGCGGTCGCCACGGCATTCGGTGTTGCGGTGCGCAACTACCGCACGCGCCAGGGCCCCGAGCCCGGCCGGATCTACTATGCATCGCCCCAGCAACCCGCGATCCCCGACAGCGCCCGCGGCGAGGTCTCCAGCCTCGGACGCATCCTCGGTTACCTGCCGTATCGGGAAAGCCGGCCGCCCACCCCGCCGAGGGACGTGCCGGACGGCGGCCTGCTGCCCAACCAGTTGGTCCGCGCCTACAACGCCACATCGCTGACGAAGGCCGGCCACACCGGCAAGGGCATCACCGTCGTCGTGTTCGCCTTCGACGGGTTCGATCAGCAGGACATGGACAGCTTCGCCGAGTGGTTCGACGTCCCCCCGTTCGCTCCGCAGGTGGTGGGCGGGATGCCGGCCCAGCGCAGCGGCGAGGCGACCATGGACCTGCAGATGATTCATGCGATCGCGCCGGACGCCAAACTGGTGCTCGTCAACGCTCGCCCGAGTGTCGAGGGCGACGGCGGCTTCGAAAAGCTGGCCCGACTCGCGGAATCGGTCGATCGCCAATTCCCCGGAGCCATTTGGAGTTTGTCGATCGGCTGGGGGTGCGACCATTTGTTCAATCCCGCGGACCTGGCGCCGATCCGCGCGGCGTTGGCCGCAGCGGTGCGCCACGGGACCACCGTGTTCGATGCCACCGGGGATCTGGCCGGCCTGGAGTGCAGGGGCGGACATTCCTGGTCGGATCCCCCGAGTCCCGACGACGTCGGGGTCGACGCGGTGGCGTCGATCCCGGAGGTGACGGCGGTGGGCGGCACCCGGATGTCGACGGACGCTGAGGGCAATTGGCTGGCCGAACAGTCGTGGTACGACGTGCCGTTGACCCAGGGCACGGCCGGCGGCGCGACGACGCTGTACGACAGACCTGCGTGGCAGACCGTCCCCGCCGATGCCGGCCCCCCGGACCGCAGACTCGTCCCCGACGTCGCGGCGGTGGGAGACCCGTTCACCGGCGTCAAGTTCGTCTTCAGACAGCAGGTTCTGACCGGCGGTGGGACATCGCAGTCGGCTCCGATCTGGGCCGGCCTCGCCGCCCTCATGAACGACAGGTTCACGGCCATCGGCGCCCCGCCCCTCGGCGATCTGAATCCCCTTCTCTATGAAGTGGCGAAGGGTTCGACAGCAGCCCCCAGCTTTCGCAGCATTCAACTCGGCGGAAACGCGATCACCCCCGGCGGCCGACTCGGCTACGACATGGTGACCGGGTTGGGCAGTCCGAACATCGACAACCTGACCAAGAACATCCTGCTTGCCCGGGCGCGCCGATGACCCCGTCGACAGACGATCGCGTCAGCTGGTGGCGGCCCGGCGGTACCAGATATTTCGTCGTCTTGGGATTGTGGATCGTCGGTCTGCTCACCGCCATGCTGGTCATCACGGTCATTGACATCCGGGTTGTCGACACACCGGTGTACGTCTGTCCTCCCGACTGCGGGGGGCCGCCCACCGGGATTCCCGTGGCGACCAATCCGCGCTACGAGTCCCCCGACGGCGCGTTCGCGGTCTCCTATCCAGCGCCCGGGGCGGCCTATACCGTCACGACCGAGGACAACGGAGTGACGGCGAGGTGGACTGCCGGCGACGGCGGAACAATCCGGCTGTTCGGCGTGCCGGCCGCTGGACGCGATGCCCGCCAAGTTGTCGAACAGGTCATCGCCGACACCTTCCCCGACGCCGTGGTGGCGTACGAATTGCCCAATGCCACAGTGGGTTACCACCCCGGCTACGGGGTGACCGCCGATTTCCTGCCGGAACGACGCGCCGACCCGGTGCGTCTCATCGTCATCGGGGCCGTCAAGAACGATCTCGCTCTGGTCGCGGTCGCCGATGGGCCGTTCATGCAGTTCGGTCCCGGCCGCGGCCCCGGAATGCCGTCCCCCGCCAACCTGCAGATCGCCCAGGACATGGGCAAATACGTCGACAGCTTCAGCTGGCGCGGAGACGCACCGCGGTAATAGCCACGTCCATCGCCCTGTCGATCCGGTATGAAGAGTGCATATGGCTACCGACGTGATCCTCACTGCTTCCAGCATCATCACGATGGATGACGCGATCCCGCGGGCGCGCGCGGTGGCGTTCGACTCGGGAACCGGCCGTATCACCGCGATCGGGTCGTTGTCCGAGGTCAAGGCCACGGCCCCGGGAGTCGCCGTCACCGATCTGGGCAGCACGGTCCTGATGCCGGGTTTCGTCGAGCCGCATAGTCATCCGCTGTTGTCGGGGATGGCCACTCAGAAACCGGCCTACTGGGTCTCCCCGAACGTCGGGGTCCCGTCGTGGGACGCCGTGTTGGCAATCTTCGCCACGGCCGACAAGGAGAACCCGGCAGACCAGATCCTGGTGTTCAACGGGGTCGACCGTCTGCTCCAGCAGGCTCCGCTGCCCACCCGGTCGGTGCTGGATCCGATCTTCCCGACCCGCCCGGTGGTGGTCATCGACAACTCCGGGCACGGGATCTACTTCAACAGCGCGACAGTCGCACTTCTGGGCTGGACCGACGGTAAGCCGCCAGCCGATCCCGTCGGCGGCAGTTTCGGCCGGCAGGCCGACGGAACCAGCGACGGCACCGCCTTCGAGTCCGGGGCGCTGATGCAGATCGCGGGTGCGGTGTTGCCCAAGGCGATTCCACACCCGCTGCAGTCCGGGGCGCTGTTCTACCGGCTGATGGCTCAGAACGGCATCACCGCGACCTCGGAGCACACCTACAACTCCGGGCAGTACCAGGCATATGCCGCGTTGTCATCGGTCCCGGATTGCCCTCTGCGCCTTCACGTTTACCACATGTCGATCGAGTCCGACGCCGCCGCCGACGTCGGCTTCCCCAGTCCTGCACTCGTGCGGAAGAACGGAATCAAGCTGTGGGCCGACGGGTCGCCGTGGATCGGCAACGTGGCGATCTCCTTCGAGTACCTGGACAACCCGACCACCCGAACCGCGCAGATGGAACTCGGGCCCCGCGGCGAAAAGCAGATGAACTACACCCGGGCCCAACTCGACGCGATCCTCGACGAACTGGTCCCCACCGGTTTCCAGATGGCGTTCCACTGCAACGGTGACGTGGGCTTCGACGTCGTGCTCGACGCCTATGCGCGAGCGTTGTCGAAGTTCAATCTGCTTGGCTCCGATCACCGTTGGCGCGTGGAGCACCTCGGCGCGGCGCGGCGCGACCAGTTCGAACGGGCGGCCGCGCTGGGAGTCACCTGCTCGCTGAGCCCGTTCCAGTACATCTACTGGGGTGATCTGCTTGACGGCGTGATGTTCGACCCGGCTTACGGCGCCCGGTGGCAGCGGGTCCGCGATGCCTTCGATGCAGGGGTGACACCCAGCTATCACAACGACGGATCGGTATGCCCCCCCAACCAACTGTTCAATGTGATGCACACGGTCATGCGGACGACCACCAGCGGAAAGGTGCACGGCGCCGATCAGTCGGTGACACTGGATCAGGCGCTTCGGGCGATCACGATCAACGGCGCCTACCAACTCAAGCGCGATCATGAGATCGGCTCACTGGCTGTCGGTAAATACGCCGACTTCGTCGAACTCTCCGCCGACGTGTACGCCGTGCCGGTGGACCAGATCCTCGATCGCGTAACGGTTCTCGGAACGTGGTTGGGCGGCAGGAAGATCGACCTGGACAGGTTCGTCAGCGAGGTCACGGCGATCGACCCGACCGAACACCACCATCTGACCGATGAACTCGCCAACGGCAAGTGCTGCTAGTTCAGCCCGGGCGAATCGTCAGCGCACGACCTCGTTTGTCCCGAATAGAATTAAGGAAATCTCGACTTCGGGCGACCGGAGCAAACGTCAGCGATGGAGGTTCACATGGGACGTAAACCCAGCGACGACTACTCCCCCGGCGAACCGGGTAAATGGGGCGAACCGTACGAGATGATCGACGAGCTCGAAGGCGACGACGACGACGATTGATCCTGCGCCCGGACCCTGAAGTCCGAGCCGTGGTTTCTTTAGCCCGAGACCGCGATGGAGACGTTGAGCGCGTCACCTTCTACTGACGCCACCGTGACGGTCACCGGGTGTGTTTCGCCGCCGGCACTGACCTGGCAGGTGATGGCCGAGCCGACGTCGCTCGCCAAATCGCCCGGGCAGTTGACCGAGTCCGGCGCCACGCCCAGCTGCGGGGTCAGCTGATCGATGATCATCTGTTGCACGTCCTGGGCGCTGACGGCGGCGGAGGCGACCCCGGCACTGGCGCTGAATGCGAGCAGGATTCCACCGACCACGCTCAGTGTCTTCTTCATGGGTACTCCTTCGGGCGGGGACAGGTATCACAAAACCTACCGGTGCTGGATTCGGGCGCGCTCTTGGCTATCGTGACTTTCCGGCGAAACGTTTCACTTCGCCCCGCGGAGAGGCACTCCGGGACCGAAACATGGTGAAAACGTTGTAGAGTCACAGAGTCAAGCCACAGTCAGCACCCGCGTGACGCGGGCCCGCAATTCCCGGCGCACAGCAAACCGCGTGCGGGTTTCGCTCGCTGGCACGCTGGGCGCGGATATCGACGGCGCCTGGTGGCCCTACACCGCCTCGATGGGACGCGAGTTGGCCGATCTGGTGGAGGCGTTGCGCCCCGCGATCGGCGAGGTTGTCGACATCAAGATCAATTGGTTGGCAGAGTCCCGGACTCCCGTGCTGAGCACGATGTCTCCGGTGGCGGCCACCCATATGGGCTGGAACGGCACCCAGCAGCGGCTGATGAGCCTGACCGGAAGCGCTGCCTCCACCCGGATCCTGGTCGTTCCGGCGATGACGCCCGTTCCACTGGCCCTCATGGTGCTGCGCCAGGCCGCGGGAAGGCTGGTTCCCGATACCGAGTACGGCACCCCGGTCTTCGAGGCATCGGAGCGGATCGTGCTGGCCGCCCGGATGGCGATCGCCGCCTGGTCCGCCCGCCAGCCACCTCCGAAGGCCGGGTAGCGAGGTTGCCACCGCCCGCACATTTCAACCGGTGGATTTTCACTGGTAGCGTCGTATTCGATGGGGCGATTCACCGCTGCCATTCGAGGGGGGACGAGGTGTTATGACGCAAGAACTGTCGGACCAGGTCTTGCTCAGAGAGCTTGAGCCGACCGCCGAGGCAAATCTGAATCGGCATCTGTCCATGTCGGTCGAGTGGCATCCGCACGACTACGTGCCGTGGGATCAGGGCCGAAACTTTGCGGCCATGGGCGGCCAGGATTGGGATCCGGAGCAGTCGCAACTCAGCGAGCTCGCCAAAGCGGCGATGATCACCAACTTGCTGACCGAGGATAATTTGCCCTCCTACCACCACCAGGCTGCGGAATACTTTTCCCTTGACGGCGCCTGGGGCACCTGGGTGGGGCGCTGGACCGCGGAAGAAGCTCGGCACAGCATCGTCATTCGCGACTACCTCGTCGTCACCCGGGGTGTCGACCCGGTTGCACTCGAGCAGGCCCGGATGGTCCATATGACCAACGGATTCCGGGCGACCCCTGAAGAGGAAGACCGCCACAAAACCGACTTCCTGCTCTCGATCGCCTACGTCTCCTTTCAGGAACTCGCCACCCGGGTCAGCCACCGCAACACCGGCAAGGTCTGCAACGACCCCGTGGCCGACCGGATGCTCGCACGGGTTGCCGCAGACGAGAACCTGCACATGATCTTCTACCGCGACATGTGCGGCGCTGCCCTCGACCTGGCGCCCGACCAGGCCCTGGACGCCGTCGGCGCTGTCGTCGAGAACTTCCGGATGCCCGGTCAGGGCATGCCCAACTTCCGCCGCAACGGCATGATGATGGCGAAGCACGGGATCTACGACCTTCGCCAGCATCTCGAGGAAGTTGTGATGCCCGTGCTGCGCAACTGGCGGATCTTCGAGCGCACCGACTTCACCAGCGTCGGGGAGCAGCGGCGCGAACAACTCGCGGCCTACCTGACGGACCTGGAAGGCCAGGTGGTCAAGTTCGAAGAGCAACGCGACCGTCTCCTGGCCCGAGAAGCACAGCGGCAGGACCAGACCGCGACGGTCTAGGCCGTCGCCAGCATCTTGGTGGCCGTTCGGTGCGCAAGCGCCATCACCGTGATCATCGGGTTCGCGCCCGAACAGGTGGGCATACCGCTGGCGTCACCGATCCAGACGCCGGTGGTGTCGTGCAATTCCCCGACGGGGTTCGCCACCGAGGTCTGCGGGTCGTTGCCGAGACGGGCGCTGGACATCTGGTGTGCGCAGAAGACAGGCGTGCCACCGGGACCGATCGGGATCTGGTTCACCGTGTCGATGAAGGCCTCCAGGTCCTCGCCGCGCTGCCACGGCGGCATCGCCTGCGCGGCCACGAAGATCTCCTGCGCACCGGCCGCTTCATGCATCCGGATACAGGTGACCAGAGCGTGCTTGAAGTTTCCGCGATCCAACTCGTCGTCGAACGGATACCAGTGCACGGCCTCACCGTTGTCATCGATCGTCACGCTGCCGGCGCCGCGGTCCTTGAGCAGGACCAGGAAGTCGCTGCGGTACCGGTACTTTCGGCACAGTTCCTTGTGCTGGTCGCCGGATAGCCACGGCACGACGCTGGCGAACAGGGCCGGCAGGTGTTGCACCCCCTCGATCAGATAGCCGTAACCCTCGTTGAATTCGGCGAATTCGTCCATCGCACCGGCCATCGCCGGGCCGTACCACTGGTCCTGCGGGCTGTCGTAGATGCCGGCGACCAGAGTCGCCGGATGCATGTGCAGGCCTTTGCCGACGGCGGGCCCGCCGATACCGGACCGCAGCAACAGGGCCGGGGTCTCCAGGCTGCCTGCGGCCGCCACCACTGTCGGCGCCTTGATCACGACGCGGGTGGTCTGCCCGGTGGCGGGATCGGTGTGGGTGCCCTCCACCCCGACCGCCGTACCGTTCTCGGTGAGAATCTTCTCGACGCGGGTATTCGGCATGATCGTCGACCCGGCATCGCAGGCGTCCTGCAGATAGGTCAGCATGGTGCCCTGCTTGGCCCCGGTCTGATCCCCCATGCCGCTGTACCCCACGAGCACCGGGTCATAGCGATCCGGATGGATGTTGAGCGGCGTCGTCCGGTACGAATAGCCGAGTTTCCCGGCGGCTTCGGTGATCCGGGAGTGCACCTCGTTCTGTGTCGACACCTCGTGGTTGCAGCCCATCCGCTCCATCACGGCGGCAAGGTGGTCATCGAAGGCCTGCTCGGCGACGTCGGTCAGCCCGGCCGCGGCCCAGGAGTCGCGGACCCGCTTGGGCGTCACCAGCGAGTTGGACCAGTTGACGGTACTGCCACCGCCGACGGTGGATCCCGACGCGATGGCGAGCATCCCGTCCGCGGAGTTGAAGAAGCCGCCTCGTAGGAAGAGCTTCTGGTAGGCCGCGAGTTCGAGTTGCACGAAGTCGGACTCGTTGTGGTAGCCGCCCAACTCCACGACGATCACCTTCTTGCCGGCTTGGGCGAGCTTCCCGGCGATCAGGCCGCCACCGCAGCCGGATCCGACCACGACGACGTCGGCCTCGTAGGTCTGCCCTGCAACCGGTGTGACGGTGGTCAGCGTCTTCGGGGTCTGTGGCGGCGCCTGCGCAGGGCCGGGGTATTCCATACCCGCCCAGAACGGGTTGCGGCCCGCCTCGTCGGGAAGTCCGTAGGCGAACATCACCGACAGCTGCTGGAGCGCGGCGACCGCGCCATGGCTCTCCGGAGAGATCCGGCCCAGATTGCCGATGATCGCCTCGCGGATCGACTGCGGCTGGTTTTTCAACCCGATGATTGCCGCGGTGTCCAACAGTTGCTTCAAACCCGCCAACTGCTCCGGCGACAGCCTGGTCAGCAGGTAGTCCTCGACGGCGAGGTGCGCACCGACGTCGCTGCCCTTGGTGGCGAAGAATCCGGCGGGGTCGTCGTCACGGGATACCGACGGCACGAAGGTGTCGACGGCGGCTGCGAGGGTGTCGCGCTGGCGGTTGGTGAAAGCCGTGTCCATGGTTGCCTCTCTGCGGAATTGGGGTCAGGGCAGTTGCATCGACTTGGTCTCGAGGAATTCCTCGAGACCCCATGTGCCGAATTCGCGGCCGTTGCCGGACTGGCCGAAGCCCCCGAAAGGAGCGCAGATGTTGAAGGCGCCGTCGTTGATCTGGACCTGCCCGGCTCGGATGCGGCGGCCGACGGCGATCGCGCGCTCCTCATCGCCCGACATGACCGCGGCGTTCAGGCCGAAGATGCTGTCGTTGGCCAGTGCGACGGCCTCGTCCTCGGTGTCGTAGGCCTGAATGACGAGCACCGGTCCGAAGATCTCCTCCCGAACGATCGACATGTCCGGCGTGCAGTCGGAGAACACCGTGGGACGAACGAAGTAGCCGCGATCCAGCCCATCGGGCGGGGTGGGGCCACCGGCGATCAGCTTTGCGCCCTCGGCGATGCCCTGCTCGATGTACTGCACGACCCGGTCGCGTTGCAACGCTGAGACCAAGGGGCCCATCTGGGTGGCCGGGTCGAAGGGGCTGCCGAGGGTGATCGACTCCGCACCGGCGGTGGCGATCGCTTCGACCTCGGCGAGTTTGGAGCGCGGAACGATCATGCGCGTCAACGCAATACAGGTCTGGCCGGAGTTCAGGAAGCAGCCCGTCAGGCCTCCGCTGACAGCCTCGGTCATGTCGGCGTCCTCAAGAATCACCAGTGGTGACTTGCCACCCAACTCGAGGGCCACCCGCTTGATGGTCTGGGCGGCGACCGATCCGATCCGGCGACCGGCCCCGGTGGAACCGGTGAAGGTCACCATGTCGACATCGGGATGAGCGACGAGGGTCTCGCCGACCTCCGCGCCCGTCCCGGTGAGGAGGTTGAATACACCCGGGGGAAGGCCGATGGAGTCGAAGACCTCGGCAAGGATGTAGGCGTTGAGCGGCGCCACTTCGCTCGGCTTGAGGACGATCGTGCACCCTGCCGCGAGGGCCGGCGCCACCTTCGCCGCGATCTGGTGCAATGGGTAGTTCCACGGGGTGATCGCCACGGCGACGCCGATGGGTTCGCGGATGACCAGCGAGTTGTAGACCCGATCCTCGAACGGGAAGCTCAGCGCGATATCGGCCATCGAGATGAAGGACAGCACGGGCAGGCCGGCCTGGATCACGTTGCTGTAGGCGAACGGCATGCCGACCTCTCGACTGACCAACGTCGCGATCTCGGTCTGCCGAAGTTGGAGTTCCTCGGCGGCGCGTTTGAGGTATCCGGCGCGTTCGGCGGCCGGCACCGCCGACCATCCGGGGAATGCCCGGCGGGCGGCGGCCACGGCGGCGTCGGCGTCGGCGGCCGTGGCGGCCGTCACCGTGCCGATGATCTCCTCGGTCGCCGAATCGGTGACCTCGAAGGTCTCGGTGCCACTGGCGCGACACCACTGCCCGTCGATATAGCTGCTGTCGCGGATGATCATCGCCCCACCATTGCCTTTCGCGATACGTACCGGCAGTTCACCAGACGACTGGGATAACGCCCACGCTAACGAGGGCTCCAGTCGAAAATCAGTGATTTGGGCAAAGGCGATGGGCATAGCCCAAAAAACCGCCGTCCAGACTGGTTACGCCTGATTCATGACTCCTGCGCGTACAGCGCCGGCAGGAATGACGCCAGGTGGGTCATCTCCTGCGAGCAGTGCACAAGCAGTGCCCGTGCGTCATGGTCGCCGAGTCCGACGAGTCGCTTGGCTGCAGGAACCACCGCGCGCAGTCGCGCCGCGCGTGCCGCGATGTTGGGGCCGCCGATCCAGAAGCGTGAGCGCATGACACTGCCCCCGGGAACGGCTGCGACGTGGTGGACGAGGTAGCCGACGTCGATCGGCAGATCGACGAGACCGATGCGGGCACAGACCGCTGTCGCGTCCACGCCGATGGCCACGGTCGCATCGACGAGACCGAGGCCTTCGGGCCGTCGGAACTGGATGGCGCCGCGGAACATGGCGCTGCCGAGGTACTCGTCGACTTCGGAGGTGTGCCCGACGTAGCGGGATCGTCCGGTGGTTCCGGCGGTCGGCGGCGCTGCCCACTGGGCGTGCACGTGGGCGCGTGGGTGCCAGAGTTTATAGCGCTCGGGGCTGTCGCTGTGCCAGCCGAACCACCAGTCGATCATCGCGGGAGTGACGTCCGGCATCTCGGTGACGAGATTGACGTGGATCGCGCACGAGGAGGTCACGGTGAAGCCGTTCTGCACCTCGGCATCGACGATCGAGGCGATTGCCTCCGGCATCGCGGGAAGCAGTGCCTCCGCCATCGGGCTGTTGGCCACCGCGCGGTGCGCGTCGGCGGAGATGTCGGCCATGTCGGGATTCCAGAACCGTGCGTACGGCAGGCTGGCGAGTTCGCGCTTGGACCAGCCGAGCCGACGGCCCGAAATCGTTTTGGGCGCAGGCAGTTTCATACGGCTGCTGCTCCGATCCATCGATTGAAGCGGCCTTCGGGGTCATGCACGGCGCGTATCGCCTCGAGCCGGCTCTGCGCAGCCCCGGAGATCCCGCGGGAAGGGCGTCCGGGGTCGTCGGCGAACTGCACCCCGGTCGACAACGGCTCCATCGCTGCGGCGTTGTCGCGGGCCCAACGGGTGGTGGCGGCGCCGTCGGCGCCGTCAAGCCAGCCGCCGTAGAAGGCCAGATATGTCCTGTCCTCCACCGTGTACGCCATGTCCGGGAGATCCTTCGTCGGCGCCCAATTCAGCCATAGAAAATGCGCGGGTGGCGCCGGCATGGTGTCGGCGATGCGCTGAATATGCGGCAGGAGTTCGTCGGCGCCCGCATGCGTCCAGAGGTTGTCGGTCTCCCAGTTGGCTTCCGGGTAGTGCTGCATCACACCCGAATACATCAGCGACATCGGCATGGGCAGCAGGGGGATTCGCAATCGGGCCCCCTTGGGCGCGCCGGCCGTGTACGCGGTGGCGGCTTTGGCTGCCGAACGGGAATCGGTCATGACAGTGGTGGCCAACTCGATGATCACCGGCGACGTACCCGATCGTGGGCGCAGCGGCGGCGGGAACGAGGCGCTCCGCGAGATCACGAATTGCATCTCCACCTCGGGAGGAACACTCGGGCCTACCCGGTCCATCCAGCGGACCAGGTCAGCGAGGCGCTCAACCGGGTACTTGATGATGGATGACCCGATGAATCGCGGTTTGGGGAAAATGCGTAGGTGGAATCGAACCACCACACCGAAAAAGTCAGGACCTGAACCTCTTGCGGCCCAGAGCATATCGGCGTTCTCGGTCTCGCTGGCGTGGCGCAGCCCACCATCGGCATCGACATAGTCGATGGCGATGACATTGGAGCACGCGGGACCGAATGCCCGGCCGTTCCACCCGAAGCCGCCCTGAAGCAGGTAGCCGCCGATACACACGCCGCGGCAGTGGCCCACCGGGAAAAACAAGTCTCGCTTCATCAACTCGGCCAGCAGGACGCTGCCACCCATCCCCGGCTCAGCCGTGGCGGTCATCGCCGACTCGTCGACGGAGAACGCCTTGAGACGAGACACATCGATGAGCACCCCTCCGTCGCGCACATGGTTACCCGACCAGCTATGACCACCGGAGCGCACACTGACCCGCTGTCCCGCAGCCTTCGCGGCCCGTACCGCGGCCACCACGTCCTCGATGGAGTCGGCCTGCACGATGCGGGCCGGGAAGCGATCGGGCACGTTCGTTCGCCACAGCGCGTCACGGCGTGCCGTCTCGTAATCCGGGTGACCCGGGGCCAGGGAACGCCCCGGCGACATCGGCGGCATCGCCATGCTCAGACCTCCTCGACGGCAGACAGCGGCAAGGGGCGCCACTGCACGAACTCCATTGGCGCACTGGCTAATCGCCGCGCTGTAGCCTTGGCGACCCCCAGCAGTCCGAGCAGGTGTGCCACGATCTGGGGAATGGCGTCGACCGTGAGTCGGCCGCGGTGGATATCCAGACAGGCGCCCAGGATCACCCCGGCGTAGATGGTGCAGGCAACCTGGAAGTCCGCGACGGAGAAGACTCCGCTATCCATGCCCCGGTGCAGATCGTTGTGCAGGTGGGCGCGCACACCGCCGCCGAACCTGTCGGCCGGAAGCCCGGAGTCGAAGAGCAGGCGTCCGAGATCGGGCCGGTGCGCCAGCAGCAAGAGCGTCTGTCTGGCCGATCGTGCGACGACCTCGGCCCCGTCCGCAGCACCCGCTGTGACGGCTGTGAGCACTCGGGCGTGTTCGGCGAGGATGAGTGCGCCGACGGCGTCGATGGCGTCGGGCAGGGAGTCGAAGTAGTTGTAGAACGTGCCCTGCGCCACTCCGCACCGGTTGACGACCTGCGGCACCGTGACAACGGCGACGTTCGGATCGATCAGTAACTCCTGAACCGCCACCAACAGGGCATCGCGGGTGCGCGTCCTCTTCGTCGGCGCCGGTGTTGCCACGGCTCCAGCCTGGGCGCTAAATGACAGTTTGTCAATTGCTGACGACGGCGGGATCAGTGGGTGCGCACGGAAACGAGCCGACCGACCGTTGCGAGAAACCCGATGAGGACATAGACGACCGGACGTTGATCAACACGCACCGGCTTGCCGGCTCCCCCGCGGCCAAGATGCCGACGTCCGGTCCCGCTAGTGCGGGAAGGCGTCCTCGGAGGAGGCGTGGGTGGTGAGAATCGTGTCCAGGTTCATCGTTTCCAGGACGCTTGCGACGACCGTGGTGGGTGCCGCAAGCCGCAGATCGCCACCGGCGTTGCGCGCCGCTTTCAGTCCCGAGATCAACGCTCCGATCCCCGACGAGTCGATGGCCTCGACACCGGAGAGATCGACCACCACGCGAGTCGCCCCCTTGGCCACGAGGTCCCCGAGTTGCACGCGCAGACGTTCAACGTCGGGGAAGTTGAGTCGACCCGCCGCTATGACAACAGTCGCACCGGAGGACGTCAGCTTCGTGCGAAACGGCGAAGGCATTCGGCTCGTGTTCCTCAATCTTGATCAAGCGATCATTCTCAGCAAATAGCTTAAAACCATACGAGGTCGGATACAAACCGACCGGTCGGCTCCCCTGGTTGTAGCGTCGAGGCAATGAAGCTCGGAATCTTCGGCGGCGCGGTCAATGACGGAACCCTCAACGACATGGTGGTCGAGGCCGCGGCCGCCGAACGGGATGGTTTCGCCGCATACTGGGCGCCCAACATCTTCGGCCATGATGCATTGACCGCGCTGGCGGTGGTGGGCACCCACGTGCCTCGCATCGAGTTGGGCACGGCGGTGGTGCCCACTTTTCCGCGCCACCCGCATGCCATCGCCCAGCAGAGCCACACGGTGGCAGCCGCATCGGGAAACCGCTTCACCTTGGGCATCGGTCTGAGCCACAAGATCGTCATCGAGAACATGTTCGGCTTGAGCTACGACAAACCGGTTCGCCACCTGCGCGAGTATCTGAGCGTCCTGATGCCGCTGTCCCGCAACGAGTTCGCCAACTTCGACGGCGAGATGTACAAGGTCCACGCCGGAATCAGTGCCAAAGGCTCCGCCGGTTTCGGCGTGGTGGTGGCCGCCCTGGGCGAACAGATGCTGCGCGTAACCGCGGCACTGGCCGACGGCACGCTCACCTGGTGCACGGGTCCGGTGACACTGGCGGGTCACACCATCCCGACGATCACCCGCGCCGCTGAGGAATTCGGCCGCCCGGCCCCCCGTGTCATCGCAGCCCTGCCCGTGTGCGTCACCGATGACACGACGGCTGCCGCAACGCGTGCGGCGGAGACGTTCGCCGCATACGGTGCGCTGCCCAGCTACCGCGCGATGCTCGACCGCGAAGGTGTGGCGGGTCCGGCGGACATCGCCATCATCGGCAACGCGGACGAGGTACAGGAGCGCATCGCGGCCCTCGCCGGGATCGGTGTCACCGACTTCGCAGCAGTGGAATTCGGTGCGACGCCCGACGAGGTCGCCAACACCCGCGAGGCGCTCAAAGGCTTGCTGGTAGCGAAATAGGCACCCGCCAGGCGGTTAGGGCGATGCACACCGTCCACGTCGCGTTAGCCGCCGGGGCGATCGGCGTGGGGTTCACATTCGCCGCCACTCCGACGGCCGCGGCCGTTCCCGCACCGACCGACACCACGTCCTGTTCGGGCCCCGAACTCGACACCTGCCACCTCATCGAACAGATGCCCGAGTTCGCCGCGATCGGCGAGCGGATGGTGACCGATTACCTGACCCGGGTCGGCGTTGCCGCCGATTCACTACCCACGCTGACCTTCATCCCGTCCGGACGGACCGCCGCCAGCAAGTGCGTTGATATCCGCGGGCGCGAGATCCAAGACGACCGTTCCAACAACTACTGCCCCACCGACAACACCGTGTACATCGGGCAGAACATCCTGTGGGATTCCTACCGGCAATACGGGGCGGCGGGACCGATGTCCGGACTCGCACACGAATACGGGCACTTCCTGCAGTCGGCCATGGGTGTACCGAACCCGCGAAGTGCGAACGAGACCATCCGGCACGAAAATCAAGCCGATTGCATCTCAGGCACTTTCATGGCCTTCCTCCACCACCGCGGTAGCGCCGACTCCGCGGACGATGTCGACAGCGTCGAGCGGTATCTGACGGCCACCGCCTCCGTTGACGCACCCGGACGTGACCACGGCACCGCCCGGGAACGCATCGACTCCTTCACGGAGGGCTACACCGGCGGACTGCCGGGGTGCAGCCAGTTCTTCCCCGCGACTCCACTGAGCAGGTAGCCCGACCGCAGTACCTGTAGTGTCGAAAACACGAACGGGGAATCGATTGCACTTCAAGCCCATCACATGACGTATTGCATCGGCGTATTGCTCGACGAGGGGCTGATCTTCGCCTCGGACTCCCGCACGAACGCCGGCATGGACAGCGTCGCCAAGTTCTGCAAGATGACGGTCTTCGAACGTCCCGGCGACCGCGTCATCGTCCTCTTGAGTTCGGGGAGCCTGGCGGGGACCCAGGCCGTGATCAGCATCCTGACCCAACGCTGCGCCGACGGCGACACGCCCACAAACCTTTTCGGTGCAAGGACGATGTTCGACGTTCTGGTTCTGGTTACCGATGCGATGCGGGACATCGAGAACCGCGACGCCGATTATCTGGAGGCATTCAACGCCTCATTCATCGTCGGCGGGCAGATCGACGGCGAGCCGATGCGATTGTTCCGGACCTATGCCGAGGGGAATTTCATCGAAGCGGGAACCGACACGAACTTCTTTCAGACCGGCGAGACCAAGTACGGCAAACCCATCCTCGACCGCGTTCTCACCCAGCAGACGCCCCTCGCCGAAGCGACGAAATGCGTTCTGGTGTCGTTTGATTCAACCATGCGCAGTAATCTCTCAGTGGGCATGCCGATCGATCTGGTGTGCTACGAACGCGACGGCCTCGAGGTGAAGTCCCGGCGGCGATTCGATGTCGGTGACCCGTATTTCACTGCGCTCAGCCATGACTGGAGCGAAGGCACCCGACAGGTCTTCCGTGAGCTCCCCGAGTTGAGCTGGTGAGAGAGCGCCGCGGCGATGGACACCGTCATCATCAGCTGTGAACACGGCGGCAACCGGATACCGGCGGCCTACCGAGACCTGTTCCGAGGAGAACGGGACCTCCTGAACAGGGTGGCCCCGTGACGCACGTGTCGTCGCACACCTTCACCCCAGAACTGAACGGCACGCTCCGATCCGCCGACGTCGGGTTGCTGTACGACCCGGCGCGGGGCGCGGAGAGCGAGTTGTGCGCCCGGTGAAGAAGTCGCTCGCAGTGTGCGCACCCGAACTGCGGGTACGCCGCAATTATCCTTACAACGGCAACGCGGACGGGTTGACCGCGCACTTGCGCAAACGGTTCGCGCAAAGCACCTACGTCGGGATCGAACTGGAGATCAACCAGGGCATCGTCTCGGCCGGGGCCCGGCGTTGGACGGCCCTGCGACGCGTTCTGATCGAGTCGTTCCGCGCGGCATCTGCCCCATCGCATACCCAACTGACGGATACCGGAGAGCAATAATGCGCATTCACGTCGGCTTCGAGATGGTCTACGACTGCCCACAGCCCACCCCGATGATCTTCAACCTCAACGTGCACTTCACCCGGGTCTCCGACCTCATAGGCCGCGACGACCTGCTCTTCGACCCTCCTGTTCCGGTGGATGCCTATCGCGACGGCTTCGGCAACTGGTGCACCCGCATCGTCGCTCCGGAGGGCCGCATCCGCGTCACAGCGAACGCCGTCGTCAACGACACCGGACTGCCCGACCGCATCGTCCCTGATGCACAACAGATTCCGGTCCAGGACCTACCCGTCGACACGCTTGTCTATCTGCTCGGCAGCCGGTACTGCGAAACCGATCGGCTGTCGGAGACCGCGTGGGAACTCTTCGAACACGCGCCGGCGGGTTGGGGGCGGGTTCAGGCCATCTGTGACTTCGTCCACGACCATGTCACCTTCGGATACCAGTACGCCCGGGTGACACAGACAGCCCTGGAAACCTTCGAGAAGCGGACCGGTGTCTGTCGCGACTTCAACCACCTCGCCGTCGCATTCTGCCGTTGCATGAACATCCCGGCCCGTTACTGCACCGGGTACCTCGGCGAGATCGGCATGCCGCCCCCCTACGGCCCGATGGACTTCGCGGCCTGGTTCGAGGTTTTTCTGGGCGGGCAATGGCACACGTTCGACGCTCGGAACAACATCCCGCGCATCGGGAGAGTCCTGATCGCCCGGGGCCGCGACGCCGCCGATGTCGCCCTCAGCAGCGCCTTCGGCGCCAACACATTAACCAGTTTCACGGTCCGCACCGACGAGGTGCCGGCAGGATGAGCCGGCCATCGGCTCAATCAAAGGTCATATGCGCCCGGGATGGGAGATACCGGGATGACACCCGCACGGAACCGGCCAGATATCGCAGTGGCGGGCCGAGCCTCCGGGGTGCGCCCGAATAGGGTCCAGGCATGACCAACGAATCCAGCCCCTCGGGCGTCGTCGCGGGAGTCGACGGATCCGACGCCGCATTAGGGGCCGCCGGGTGGGCCGCGGAGTTTGCCACCAGGCACGCGCTTCCGCTGACACTCCTGCACGCGATCCCCCGGCTTGACTGGCATTTCGTCAGCATCGGGCCGGCCGCTGAAGCCGATCTCGGCAGTGCCGGCGACGCGGTTCTCGCCGCGGCGGAGGCTGCCGTTCGGTCGACTCATCCGGATCTGAAGATCCGCACGGCGGCCGTCAAGGGTGCGGTCGGGACGGTGCTGGCGGACGCCTCGCAATCCGCCCGGCTGCTGGTGGTGGGCACCGGGGCGGCGGATCATCGCGCGCTGGGCGGGCACGCCGTGAAGATCGCGCACCGGACGGCTTGCCCCCTGGTGATCTGGCGCAAGCCCGTCGCAACTCGGACCGGCAAGCCCTTGCCCGTCGTCGTTGGTATCGATGAGTCCGACCACTCGACCCGCACACTTGCCGAAGCGTTCGACATCGCCGGCGCACTGCACGCACCGCTGAGCGTGGTCCATATGTGGGAAATCGGCGCGGCGGTCGGCATGGGCGATCTCGGCGGTCAGGGGAACATGGACTGGCAATTGCTCGAACTGTTGCAGACCCAACAGCGTCAGCGGATGGACGAGTTGGTCGAGCCGTTGGCCAGAACGTATCGGAATGCCCACGTGAGCAAGGTTTTTCAGGACATCAGCCCGGCAAAGGGGCTCACCGAACTATCCCGGGAGTCCCAGCTCGTGGTCGTCGGCCGGCATGGCCGCGGGACGCTGGCCGACTCGATCCTCGGCTCGGTCAGCCAGAACCTGATCCATCACGCCGAATGCCCGGTGCTGGTGGTCCGTTAGTGACTCCCAGCGCTGGACACCGGCCCGTCCTCAGTCGAACGTCAGCAGTATCAGTGAGCAGTCATCTTCGAAGAAGCCCGACGACGCCAATGCCTGCAGCTCCCCGATCAGGGCGTCGATGGACCAGTGCGACGAACCTGCCATCCGGGTGACCACGTCCTTGAAGCCGGCGAAAGACAACTGGCGCTTGTCGGCGAGCTCGATATCCGTCGCACCGTCACTGGCGATCAGAATCCGGCATCCGGGCGCCACACGGTAGGTACCTGAGGCGAAGTCGCTGCTCCCGAACATCCCGAGCGGTATTGAGTCCGTGGACAATTCGGCTGCGGTGAGGATGCCCCCGTCCACCGGGTCGAACGCCAGCGCCGGCGGGGCTCCCCCGCTGCAATAACAAAGTGTTCGGGTGGACGCTTCGTAGACGCCGCACCACATGGTGAAGTAATGATCGCTCTGCTGATCCATCTGAAACAGGCGGTTCAGTTCGGTCAGCAATGCCTCAGGGGCCAACAGGGTCGCCGTCGTGAATGATCCGGAACGGATCATGTTGTGCACAGACACCGACAGCAGCGCAGGTTCGAGGCCATGTCCGGACACGTCGATCAGGTAGACCAGAAGGTGATCGTCGTCAATCCAGGTGTAATCGAAGCAGTCGCCGCCGAGTTCCCGCGACGGCAGATAGCGCGAGGCGACGTCGACCTTGCCGGTGAGGCCCTGCGGCATGATCGACGACATGTAGCCGGCGGCGCTGTGGAGTTCGGCTGCCAGACGTTGCCTTTCGCGCTCGAGTCGTTGCGTCAGCAGGTCATTGCGCGCCCTGGCTTCCGTGGCGGCGGTGACGTCGATGACCTGCGAGATGAACCTGTCCACCCGCCCGTCGCCGTCGCGCACGCAACTCACCGACAGGTCGCCCCAGATCCGATGACCGTCGGAGTGAATGAACTGCTTGACCAACCGGAACGAGTCGGTACGACCCTCACGAACGTCCCTGACGTTCTTCAAGTCAGCGGGTAGAAACTCCGGCACGGTCAACTCCTGCCAGTTCTTCGCCATCAGCGTCTCGGCGTCATAACCGACGAACTGGCACAACGCATTGTTGACCGCCTCGAATCGGTCGTCGGGCGTGACGATGCACATGCCGATCGCAGCGTTCTCCATCGACCGGCGGTAGCGCTCCTCCGCCTCCCTGATTCGTGCGGTGGCATGAAATCGCTCGGTGACATCGCTCCACGTGACGCTGAGCAGGTTGCGGCCCACCCGGCTGACACGCAGGTCGTAGTAGCGCAGTTCGTCACGAGCCTCGCTGTAACGCGGGAGGTCGTTGAGGATCACCGGCTCGCCATCCTCCATGCACCGGAGGTATCGATCCATCAGTCGGGAGTCCTCGGAATTTCCGGAATCCTCCCGAGCGCTGTGGCCGACGAGGTCTTGCTCACTCAACCCAAGGTAGGAACAGAGCGCACGGTTGGCGCTACGGCAGACGAGATCCACCACATGGCCGGCCGGGTCGCGGACCGCCTCGAGTAATGCCTGAGGGTCGATCATGCCGTCGGAGGTGGCGCGCAACAGGGCGCGCTCTGATTCGTTGGCTGCGATCAGCCGCTGCTCGTGCTGGCTGACGTAGAACAGCGAAAGGCCGACGGCGACAGTGCCCACCGCGGTTGAAAGAGCAAGCGCCGCAGTCACACCTGATCCGAGTGCCAGGAACAGATGCCGAGACAACCCGACCAGTACCGGAAAGCCGATGACGATCAAGCCCATCCGGAACAAGGTCGATCGGTTGGTTTGGGAAAGCCACCAGGCGACTGGACCCCGGTCGGGCCGGACCAGCACCGCCGCCAGGCTGAGCAGCAGCAGACCCAGGGCGGTCGCGACGGCCATCCCGGTCGATATCGCGATCTTCAGCAGGGCCGGAGGGTCGAACAGGTAGGCCAGCACGGTGATCGTCGGCAC
>CAISDL010000045.1 GCA_903884065.1 uncultured Actinomycetes bacterium
CTCGCACCGCCGGACCAACCGCCGGTGGAACCCGAACATCCAGACCGTGCGCGCCGCCAGCCGCCCGGGCGGCAACAAGCAGCGCGTCAACGTCTGCACCTCCTGCCTGAAGGCCGGCAAGATCGTTCGCGGCTGAGGCCGCCCAGGCGCCTCGTCGGGGTTCCTCCCTTGGGCCGATGGGGTCGCGTGCGGTCCCTGGGCATAACGCAAGTGCCCACCTCGCAGCGACAACTTCATGAGGTCGCTGCCCGGAGTCCCGGCCCAGAGTGAGTTGTCGCGCAGATCGCGATCGCCCGCGGCGGCGGTGCCGATGCTGCAGAGGCGCGGCGGTGGTGTCTGGACTACAACGAGTCCGACGTCGCCGCCCAGGCGGCGACCCGGGATGGCCTTCGGGCGATGTTTCCTGCCGGCGACGGAAGGACAGTGGCGTTCTGAAACCTGATATCGCCGGCGATATCAGGTTTCAGAAGGCATCACTGCTGGTCTTCAGCCATCCTTCCACCCAATGAACCGACAACCCGCGGTCATCGTCGACATGGACGGCACGCTCTGTGACGTCAGCACCGTGATCCACCTTCAAGCCGAACCCGACGGCTTCACCGCCGTCCACGAAGGATGCGCCCGGTGCCCACCGCACCGGGCCGTCGCCGACTGGTGCGTCGACCACCACGGCCGAGGACACTTCTCAGTCATCCGGCACGCCCCGTCGCCAACGGGGGAACCAGAACGCACTAGGGCAGCCGCCAGTCGACGGGCTCCGCGCCCATCCCGGCCAGCAGTTCGTTGGCCCGGCTGAACGGCCGCGACCCGAAGAATCCCCGGCTTGCCGACAGCGGCGACGGGTGCGGCGATTCGATGGCCACGCACCGACTTCCGGCCAGCATCGGTTTCAGCGTCGACGCGTCGCGGCCCCACAGGATCGCGACCATCGGCTCGTCGCGGGCGGCCAGCGCCCGGATGGCGCATTCGGTGACCGCTTCCCAGCCCTTGCCCCGGTGTGACGCCGGCGTGCCGGGCCGCACCGTCAGCACCCGGTTGAGCAGCATCACGCCGCGCTGCGCCCACACGGTGAGATCGCCGCTGGACGGTTCGGGATAGCCCAGGTCGGCCCGGTACTCACTGAAGATGTTGGACAGGCTGCGGGGCAGCGGCCGCACGTCCGGGGCCACCGAGAAACTCAAGCCCACCGCGTGCCCGGGTGTCGGGTAGGGGTCCTGACCGACGATCAGCACCCTGACTTTCTCGAAGGGAAAGCTGAACGCCCGCAACACATTCGGACCGGCCGGCAAGTAGCGGTGGCCCGCCGCCAATTCGGCGCGCAGGAATTCGCCCATGCCGGTCAACTGGTCGGCGACCGGCGTCAGCGCCGCGGCCCAGCCCGCGTCGACCAGTTCGCTCAGCGGTCGGGCCGTCACGGAAGATCAACCTACCCATCGGGGCTCCGCCGCACCCATGCGCCCGGCTGTCTTTGCTGTACCGTGCGAGGGTATCTTTGCTGAAAGCTCCTCCGGGACGCGCAAGCGCACGACCAAAGTGACGGAAAATGAAGATTGCACTGAACTTTCCCGCCGGCGACCTCGGCCGGCACACCGGCCGGGTGGCCGCACTCGCAATCGCACTGGGCGTGGGCGGGACGATCGCTGCGATGCCCCAGGCGGGTGCCGACACCACTGACTCTGGCAGTGCTGCAACGGACTCCGCACCGTCGAGTTCCACCACCCGCGGCGGACCGAAGTCCACCGCCGACCGAGGGCCGCGACACCGGCCGAACGCCACCGGGCGGCGGGGTTCGGACGCACGCGACGCGGCCCGAAGCCAGCAGAAGTCCGCGCCGGCGGCCGACACCGCCCAGGCCGACGATCTGCCGGAGGGCCGTTCCGTTGCTGTCCCGGAGGCATCGCCCGTCGCTGAAGTAGCCACAACCGTTCCCGGCCCCGCGGCATCCGTTCCCGGCCCCGCGGCATCGGCGCCGGTGGCCGCATTTTCCCCGGCCCCGCCGAAAGCCGCCGCTACCGGTGATCCGCTCGCCGGATTCGTCCGCATCTTCACCGGCGACGGCACAGCGGAAAACCCCAACGCCGGCCTGCTGTTCGGCAACGGCTACAGCTACACCAGCTACCAGGGAGCCTGCCTGCGCGGGGCCTGCGACGGTGGTCGGGCCGGCCTGCTCTACGGGTCGGGCGGTAACGGCTTCAACGGCGGGCAGGGCGCGGCCGGCGGACTGATCGGTCACGGCGGCAACGGCGGTGCGGGTTTCGCCGGGATCAACAACGGGGCCGCTGGGGCCGGCGGCAACGGCGGCCTGTTCTGGGGCAACGGCGGAAGCGGCGGCGCCGGCGCAGCTCAGACGGGCGCCGGCGGCACCGGCGGCACGGGCGGCGGCGCGGGACGGCTGGCATTGAACGGCAACGCCGGATTCGGCGGCGACGGCGGCGCGGGCACCACCGCGGGCGGCAACGGCGGCGCCGGCGGTCGCGGCCCGATGCTGCGGGGCAACCCCGGCGCCGGCGGCGCGGGCGGATCGGCAAGCGCCGTCGATGGCGTTGGCGGAACCGGCGGGGTGGGCGGCAGTCCGGGACTGTTCAACATCTTCGCCGACGGCGGAATTCTCGACATCATCGGCGGCGCCGGCAATGGCGGAACCGGCGGGGCGGCCACCGGGGCGAACGGCCGAGGCGGCCAGGGCGGTGCCGGCGGTGACGGCGGATGGTTCCTGCTGTTCAGCCTCGGCGGCCGCGGCGGCGACGGCGGCCTCGCCACCGGCGTCAGCGGTACCGGCGGGCAGGGCGGCCGCGGCGGCGACACCGGGCCCACGTTCGGAATGGCCATGGCCGGCACCGGCGGTTCGGGCGGCCACGGGACTGGTCTGGGCGGCGTCGGCGGCAACGGTGGTGAAGGCGGTGACACCGGCTGGCTCACGGCCTTCGGCGAAGGCGGCTTCGGCGGTGACGGCGGAGTCGGCACGGCACGTGGCGGCGACGGCGCGACCGGCGGTCGGGGCGCATTGTTCACCGGCGGCGGCGGGTGGGGCGGCACCGGCGGCAAAGTGACCGGCCCGGTCGGTGACGGCGGCGCAGCCGGGAACGGCGGGGACGGAGGTTTGTTCTCCATCAGCGGTTCCGGCGGCAAGGGCGGCACCGGAGGTGCGGGCGGTGCGCTTTCCGGCGCGGGCGGTGCCGGCGGCAGTGGGGGCAACGCGGGCCTGTTGGCGCTGAACAGCGCCGGCGGCCCCGGAGGACGCGGCGGATACGGCGGCTCCGGCGCCGGGAACGGCGGCGACGGCGGTTCGGCCGCAATGCTTTTCGGCGCCGGCGGAAACGGCGGACTAGGGGGCAACGCGGTGCTGACCGGCGACGGCGGGACGGGCGGCGGCGGCGGTAAGGGCGGCATCATGTACGGCCGCGGCGGGGACGGCGGCAACGGCGGTAGCGGCGACTCCGGCGGAAGCGGCGGACCGTTCGGACTGGGCCGGATCCTGTGCGTCATTCCCAATAACGGCACCCCGGGCGCCGACGGGGCCGCCCGTTAGAACGCCGGACGCGGCTCAGTCGTAGGACTGCCAGCCCGCCGGCCCAGACCACGGCTGCCCGTCGAGCAGAACCTCGGGCGTTCCGGCCCGCACCGCCCCGATGACCCGCCACCCGTGCGGGGGGTAGTCCGGGAAACAGGCCACCAGGGCGTGGTCCTCGCCGCCGCCGAGCACCAGCGACCAGGGATCCACCCCGGCCGAACCGGCCGCCCCGCTCACCGCCTCGACGTCCTCCCGCAATGCCGCGCGCCGCAGATCCATCACCACCCCGGAGGCAACCGCCAGATGACCGAGGTCGGCCAGCAGGCCGTCGGAGACGTCGGTCATGGCCTCGGCGCCGGCCTCGGCGGCGGCCCGGCCCTGCCCGTAGGGGGGTTGCGGCACGAGATGGCACTCACGGATATCGGCGAATTCACCGATTCCGTTGCGCAACAACTCGAATCCCGCCGCTGAGCGCCCCAGGTTCCCGGCGATGGCGATCACCGATCCCGCCCGGGCGCCCGTGCGCAGCACCGGATCGCGGCCCGAGAGGTCGCCCAGTGCGGTGACCGAGACCACCCATTGCGGGCTGGCGACCAGATCCCCGCCGACGATTCCGGCGTCGACGGCGGCGGCCTCGGCCCACATTCCGTCGGCGAGTTCGGTGGCCATCGCGGCGGGGGTGTCTCCGGGGGCGCCGAACGCGACGACGAAGCCGGTGACCCGAGCGCCCATCGACTCGATATCCGCGGCGTTCTGCGCGATCGCCTTGCGGCCGACCTGATAGGGGGTTGACCAGTCCAGGCGGAAGTGCCGTCCTTCCACGAGCATGTCGGTACTGACGGCGACGCGTCCGTCGGGTGCGTCCAGCACCGCGGCATCGTCACCGGGACCCACACTGACTCCCGCCGGCATGCGCCGGCCGGCGACCAGTCCGTCGATCACGGCGAACTCCCCCACCTGGTGCAACGTGGGCCCGGACGCCTCTGCCACATCGCCTCCTGTCCCGGTGGGAGTTGGTGGGCTGGAGTACCTTGAGCACGTTCATCCTAGGACCGCGGCAGTAGACGAGGAGCGCAGGTGCAGGCCGATTCCGCCGAGCCCCAGGCCGCCCACCCGGACGACGACGGCGGCCCGCCCCGCAGCCTGATCATCGCGGCGCTGGTACTCACGGTGGCGGCCATCGCGGCGGTGCTGGCCTTCGCGGGGTCACGCCGGACTCCACCCACTCCGGTCGCCATCGCCGCGGTGCCCGCCGAGCAGGCCGGCAGCCCCGAATGTCAGGCCCTGCTGGCCACGCTGCCCGACCGGCTCGGCGACTACTCCCGCGCCGACACCGTGCAGCCCACCCCGGCCGGCACGGCGGCCTGGCGCGCAGACGGCGAACCCGTGATCCTGCGCTGCGGGTTGGGCCGGCCCGCGGAGTTCGTCGTCGGCTCCCCGATCCAGATGGTCAACGACGTTCAGTGGTTCCGGCTCGAAGATCCCCAGTCCCCGCTGGCCACCTGGCTGTGCGTGGACCGGCCGGTGTACGTGGCACTGACGCTGCCCACCGGCTCGGGTCCGACGCCGATCCAGGTGTTGTCCGACGTGATCGACCGGAGTATGCCGGCCATCCCGATCCGCCCGGCGCCCGCGCGCTGAGCATTACTCAGCGCAGGCCGGTCCCGCGGGCCAGGGCAGTCTCGACCATGGTGCCGACCAGCGTCTGATAGTCCACACCACTGGCCCCCCACATCCGGGGGTACATCGAGATGGTGGTGAAGCCGGGCATGGTGTTGATCTCGTTGACCACCGGACCGTCCTCGGTGAGGAAGAAGTCGACCCGGGCCAGCCCCTGACAGTCCAGCGCAGTGAAGGTGCGAATCGCCAGGCTCTGCAAGAGTTTCGCGGTCTGCTCGTCGACGGCGGCCGGCACGTCGAGTTCGGCGGCGTCGTCGAGGTACTTGGTCTCGAAGTCGTAGACGCCGACGCCGGGCACCCGAATCTCGCCGATGGTGCTGGCCCGGACGTCACCGTCGGGGAACTCGAGCACCCCGCATTCGAGTTCACGCCCCACGATCGCGGACTCGATGATCACCTTGGGGTCGTGCCGGCGCGCCTCGGCGATCGCCGCCGACAGCCCGGCGGGATCGGCGACCCGGCTGACCCCGATGGACGAGCCACCCCGGGCCGGTTTGACGAACAGCGGAAAGCTAAGGCGCGCAATGTCTGCAGCGGCCGGTGCAGCCCGGCCGGGCCGCAGCACCACGAAGTCGCCGACCGGAATACCGTCGGCGGCCATCAGCTTCTTGGCGAACTCCTTGTCCATCCCGGCGGCACTGGCGAGCACACCCGCACCGACGTAGGGCAGCCCGGCGAGTTCCAGCAGACCCTGGATGGTTCCGTCCTCGCCGTACGGTCCGTGCAGGACCGGAAAGACCACGTCCACCGAGGCAAGGATCTCGCCCACCCCGACCAGCGCGGAGCCCGCCGAACCGGTGACCTCGGGCAGCTTACCGTCGGCGATGGTGAGTTCGTCGGGGTCGACGTCGGCGCGCAGCCAGGACCCGTCCCGCGCGATACCGACCGGTATGACCTCGAAACGGGCCGGATCCAGGTGGCGCAGGATGCTGCCCGCCGACACACAGGAGATCGCATGCTCGGAACTGCGGCCGCCGTAGACGACGGCGACGCGGATCCGGGAAGGGTCAGTCACAAGAAGGAGAGGCTACTCCCCCGACCGCGTCCAGAGCCGCCACGACGTCGGCGACCAGGTCGTCGGTGTCCTCGATACCCGCCGAGATGCGGGCGAACCCGTCCGGGACGGCGTCGCCCCAGCGGGCCCGGCGGTCCACTGAGGTGTGGATGCCGCCGAAGCTGGTGGCGGCCACCAGCAGTTCGCTGCGGCGCACCAGCGCGTGTACGGCGTCGGCACTGGCCAGTTCGATCGACACCAGACCACCGAAGTGACGCATCTGAGCCACCGCGACGGAATGCGACGGGTCATCCGGCAGACCCGGGTATCGCACGCGGCGCACCGCTGGATGGCCGGCCAGCGCGGTGGCCAGCGCCAGGGCGTTCTGGCACTGGCGGTCGAAGCGCAGCCCGAAGCTTCCGATGCTGCGCAGCAGCATCCACGCTTCGAAGGCGCCCAGAATCGGCCCGGCCAGCAGCCGCTCCCTCTCGACGGCGTCCATCAACTCGGGCCGGCTTCCGGCGACGTACCCGGCGACCAGATCGCTGTGTCCGGCCAGTGCTTTGGTGGCGCTGGCCACCACCAGATCCGCACCCAGCGACAACGGCCGCTGGCCCAGCGGTGTGGCCGTGGTGTTGTCGACCACCAACCGGGCCCCTCGCCGGTGACAGATACCGGCCAGCCGGTGCAGGTCCACCACATCCAGCGCCGGATTCGTCGGCGTCTCCGCGAGCACCACGTCGGCCGTCTCCGCGGCCTCGCACATCTCCTCGGCGCCCGCCTCGCGCACCGTGATGCCAAGCGGCGCAAGGCTTTCAGCGGCATAGCGACGCACCTGGTAGTAGCCGTCGGCCGGAACCACCAGTACGGCGCCGGGTTCGGCCAGCACCCGCAGCACCGCGGTGATCGCGGCCATACCTGAGCCGAAGGTCAGCGCGGCAGCGGCCTCCTCCAGCTGTGCGATCGCCGACTCGAGTTGGGTCCAGACCGGATTGGAGTAGCGGCCGTAGACGTGCGCTTCGCTGCCCTCGTCGGCGGAGAGGTGGAAAGCCGACACCGGAACCGGGCTATGGGCCACCGGTTGGCCGGGGTGGGCCTCGGAGTCCACGGCCTTGACGGTGCGGGTGGAATCGCCGTAGCGCTCGGTCACTCAGGCCATCTCCTCTTCGCGCCAGCGTTCATCGGGGGCCCTCCCCCCTTCGCGCCAGCGCTCATCGGGGGCCCTCTCCTCTTCGCGCCAGCGTTCATCGGGGGCCTTCTCCTCTTCGCGCAAGCGCTCATCGGGGCCATCTCCTCTTCGCGCAAGCGCTCATCGGGCCATCTCCTCTTCGCGCAAGCGCTCATCGGGGGCCCTCACTCCGGTTTGGTGCTGCGGCCCAGCAGCAGCATGACGGCCTCGTCGACGGACAGTCCCCGGTGGCATACCTGGTAGACGGCATCGGTGAGCGGCATCTCGACGTCGTAGCTGGACGCCAAAGCCAGGATCGCGGCACACGAGCTCACCCCCTCGGCGACGTGGCCGTCAGTGGCGCGCTGGGCCTCGGCCAGCGTCTCGCCCCGGCCCAGGCGTACCCCGAAGCTGCGGTTGCGGGAGTGCGCCGAGGTGCAGGTGGCCACCAGGTCACCGACGCCGGCCAGCCCGGCCAGCGTTGCGGGCTTGGCGCCCAGCGCAATTCCGAGCCGCATGATCTCGGCCAGCCCCCGGGTGATGATCGCCGCGGAGGTGTTCTCCCCCAGACCGACCCCCGCCGCCATCCCGCAGGCGAGCGCGATGACGTTCTTGCAGGCGCCGCCGATTTCGGTGCCCACCACGTCGGAGTTCGTGTACGGCCGCACGTAGCCGGTGCTCAGCGCGCGCTGCAAGGCCACCGCCCGACCCGAATCCGAGCAGGCCACCACGGTGGCCGCCGGCTGCTCGTCGGCGACCTCGTCGGCGAGATTCGGCCCCGACACCACCGCGACCTGTCCGGAATGCACCCCGGTCACCGCGACGATGACCTGGCTCATCCGCATCAGCGAGCCCAGTTCGATGCCCTTGGCCAGGCTCACCAGGGTGGCACCATCGGCGATGTGCCCGCGCCAGCTCTCGAGATTGGTGCGCAGCGTCTGCGACGGCACGCCGAGCAGCACGGTGGTGACCCCGTCGAGCGCGAAGGCCGGATCGGTCGTCGCCCGGATCGCCGGCGGCAGCGTCACGCCCTTCAGGTACCGGCTGTTGGTATGAGCGGTGTTGACCTCGTCCGCGACCTCCGGCCGTCGGGCCCACAGCCGGACGTCGTTGCCGGCGTCCGCCAGCACCTTGGCCAGCGCGGTACCCCAGGCACCGGCTCCCATCACCGCCGCGGTTCCCAGCGAGCCGCTCATCGCACCTCCGTCATGACCGCCACCGACGCGTGGCGCGCTCGGTTCAACCTAATCACGCGGCGCTGGCAGGATGGCGGCCATGAGCGGGGTTCCGGATGTCGGCGTGATCATCGCGGTCAAACGCCTCACCGACGCCAAGAGCCGGCTTTCCGCGCTGTTCGACGCCCCAGCGCGGGAACGCGTCGTACTGGCCATGCTCGTCGACACCATCACCGCGGCCCGGGACGCGCCGGGGGTCGGCTCGGTGACCGTGGTGACACCGGATCCGGTGGCCTCCGGCGCCGCACGGGACCTGGGCGCGGCCGTCGTCGCCGATCCCACCGGGCCCAACCACCCCGACCCACTGAATAACGCCATCTTGGCGGCATGCGGTCCGGTCTCCGCGACGACGCCGAATATCGTTGTGGTGCAAGGCGATCTGCCCGCGCTGCGGTCTGGCGAGCTGGCCGCGGCGCTGGCTGATGCGGCACTGCATCGGCGCAGCTTCGTCCCGGACCGGCAAGGGACCGGCACCGTGGCGCTGTTCGCGTTCGGGGTTCCGCTGGACCCGCGGTTCGGCGTCGACTCGGCCGGCAGACACCGCGATTCCGGAGCAGTCGAACTGGTGGGCACGTGGCCCGGTCTGCGCTGCGACATCGACACCCCGGACGATCTCGCCGAAGCGCGAACACTGGGCGTGGGGGCCGCCACCGCCGCCGCCGTGGGGTGACCGTTGCGCAAGCAACCGGTGAACAGCAGGTTGCGATGCTGAATCAGCCCGGCCGATTCCGCCGCAGCAGACCACGGGGAAGCGGTGATGAGGAATGATGACCGCATGACCGAGGCGGAGACCGAATCCCCGATAGTGGACGGCGATCGACCGGGCCGCCATTCCCCCGCGGTGCCCCCGGCGGCAACCCCCGCGGCCGTCGATGACGCACTTCCGGCGGATCGCTACCTCAACCGTGAGTTGAGCTGGCTGGACTTCAACACCCGGGTGTTGGCGCTGGCCGAAGACACCTCCATGCCGCTGTTGGAGCGGGCGAAGTTCCTGGCGATCTTCGCCTCCAACCTCGACGAGTTCTACATGGTGCGGGTGGCGGGATTGAAGCGCCGTGACGAGATGCGGCTCTCGGTGCGGTCGGCCGACGGGTTGTCTCCGCGCGAGCAACTGCGGGTGATCGGCGAACGCACCCAGCAGTTGGCGACCCGCCACGCGCAGGTGTTCACCGAGTCGGTCCGGCCGGGGCTGGCCGAACACGGCATCCACATCGTCACCTGGGGCGAACTCAACGACGCCGAGCGCGGTGAGCTGTCGGCCTATTTCCACGAGCAGGTCTTCCCGGTGCTGACCCCGCTCGCCGTCGACCCGGCACACCCGTTCCCGTTCGTCAGCGGGCTCAGCCTGAACCTGGCTGTCGCGGTGCGCTCCCCCGAGGACGGCGCTCAGCGTTTCGCGCGGGTGAAGGTGCCCGACAACGTCGACCGGTTCGTCAAGCTCAAGAGCACCGGCGCCGAGGTTCACACGGTGCGCTTCCTGCCGATGGAGTCGTTGATCGCAGCTCTGCTGCCGTCGCTGTTCCCGGGCATGGAAATCGTTGAGCACCATGCCTTCCGGATCACCCGCAACGCCGATATGGACGTCGAGGACCGCGACGAGGACCTGCTCCAGGCGCTGGAACGCGAGCTCGCGCGCCGCAGGTTCGGCCCCCCGGTGCGCCTCGAGGTCTCCGACGACATGAGCGAGAACATGCTGGAGCTGTTGCTGCGTGAACTCGACGTTCATCCGGGCGACGTGGTGCAGGTTCCCGGGCTGCTGGATCTGTCGGCGCTGTGGCAGGTCTACGCCGTCGACCGGCCCGCGCTCAAGGACCCGCCCTTCATCCCGGCCACCAACCCGGCATTCGGCGAGACCGGCAAAAGCATCTTCGCCACCCTGCGCGAGGGCGATGTCCTGCTGCACCACCCCTACGAATCGTTCTCCACCAGCGTGCAGCGCTTCGTCGAACAGGCGGCCGCCGATCCCGATGTGCTGGCCATCAAGCAGACGCTGTACCGGACCTCCGGTGACTCACCGATCGTCAACGCCCTGATCGAGGCCGCCGATGCCGGCAAGCAGGTTGTCGCACTGGTCGAGTTGAAGGCCCGGTTCGACGAGCAGGCCAACATCAAGTGGGCACGAGCACTCGAAGACGCCGGTGTGCACGTGGTGTACGGCCTCGTCGGACTGAAGACCCACTGCAAGACCTGCCTGGTGGTCCGCCGGGAGGGGTCGACGATCCGGCGCTACTGCCACATCGGCACCGGCAACTACAACCCGAAGACCGCGCGACTGTACGAGGACGTCGGATTGCTCACGGCGGCACCCGAGCTCGGAGCCGACCTGACCGACCTGTTCAACTCGCTCACCGGCTACTCGCGCAAGGTCAGCTACCGCAACCTGTTGGTTGCTCCACGCGGAATCCGCACCGGAATCCTCGACCGCATCCATCGCGAGATCGCCGCGCACGAGCGCACCGGCAACGGCCGCATCCGGGTCAAGGCCAACGCGATCGTCGATGAGCAGATCATCGACGGCCTGTACCGGGCCTCACAGGCCGGGGTGCGGGTGGAGGTGGTGGTCCGCGGGATCTGTGCGCTGCGCCCCGGCGTGGAGGGCTTCTCGGAGAACATCGTGGTGCGCTCGATCCTCGGCCAGTTCCTGGAACATTCGCGTGTCATGCACTTCGCGGCGATCGACGAGTTCTGGATCGGCAGCGCTGACATGATGCACCGCAATCTCGACCGCCGGGTGGAGGTGATGGCGCAAGTCAAGGATCGACGCCTGACGGGCTATCTGGACGAGGTGTTCGAGTCGGCGATGCATCCCTCGACGCGGTGCTGGGAACTGGGACCGGACGGAACCTGGACCGCGCAACCGCGCGATGGCCGCGAGGTCCGCGACCACCAGGTGTGGCTGATGGAAAAACACCGGCAGGGTTGAGCCACCCGAGAATGGCATCAACCGCGAAGAAGAAGTCCGTCGCCGAACCCATTACGGTGCATGCCGCCGGAGCGGTGCTGTGGCGGCCCGACACCGATTCCGGTGAACCTCTCATCGCCGTCATTCACCGCCCGCGCTATGACGACTGGTCGCTGCCCAAGGGCAAAATCGATCCCGGCGAGACCGAACCGGTCGCCGCCGTGCGCGAGATCCGCGAGGAGACCGGCCAGCGGGCACATCTGGGCCGTCGACTGAGCAGGATCAGTTATCCGATTCCCATCGGCACCAAGGTCGTTCACTACTGGGCAGCGCGGGGACTGGGCGGCGACTTCGAGCCGAATCGTGAAGTGGATGAAACACTGTGGTTGCCGGTCGAGGAAGCCACCAACCGGCTCACCTACCCGCATGACCACGCGGTCACCACCCAGTTCACCGAGAAGCCCGCCGACACCCAGACTCTGCTGATCGTCCGGCACGGCACCGCGGGTCGCAAGGCGCGCTACAAGGGCGACGACCGCAAGCGGCCGCTGGACCGTAACGGCAGAGCCCAGGCGAAATCCCTGGTGCCCCAACTGCTGGCATTCGGGGCCTCCTCGGTGTTCGCCGCCGATAGGTCGCGGTGTGTGCAGACCGTCGAGCCGCTGGCCCGAACTTTGGGCGTCCCGATCACCCTGGAGCCGAAGCTGACCGAGGAGGCCTACGCCAAGGGGCCCAAGGCCGCTCGCAAGCGCATGCTCGAGATCGCCGCACTCGGCGGCACGCCGGCGATCTGCAGCCAGGGCAGGGTCATCCCCTACCTGATCGATTGGTGGTGCGAACGCGACGGAGTCAAGCCGGACAAGTCACGAAACCGCAAGGGCAGCACCTGGGTGCTGTCGCTGTCCGGGGGAAAGCTGGTGGCCGCCGACCACATGCCCAGCCCGCTGGCGAAGACGCCCACCAGCTGAAACCGGAAACCCCCCCAAACACGAACACGCCGCGGACCATTCGGTCCGCGGCGTGTTCGTCGGGGAGGTTAGCGACGACCCTTGGCCGGAGCCTTCTTCGCCGGAGCCTTCTTGACGGCCACCTTCTTGACGACGACCTTCTTGGCCGGAGCCTTCTTGACGGCCACCTTCTTGACGACGACCTTCTTGGCCGGAGCCTTCTTGACGACGACCTTCTTGGCCGGTGCCTTCTTGACGACGACCTTCTTGGCCGGAGCCTTCTTGACGACGACCTTCTTGGCCGGAGCCTTCTTGACCGCCACCTTCTTGACGACGACCTTCTTGGCCGGAGCCTTCTTGACGACGACCTTCTTGGCCGGAGCCTTCTTGACGGCCACCTTCTTGACGACGGCCTTCTTGACGGCGGCCTTCTTGACTGCCTTCTTCACAACAGCCTTCCTCACTGCGCCACCGACGGCGCCTCTCTTGACAGCGGGTCCTTCAGCCGGGAGTTTTTGTGCACCAGAGACAATTGCCTTGAACTGCGCACCGGGACGGAACGCGGGAACGGACGTGGGCTTGACGCGCACCGTCTCTCCGGTCCGCGGGTTACGCGCAACACGAGCGGCGCGACGGCGACGCTCGAACACACCGAAACCGGTGATGGTTACGCTGTCGCCCTTCTGCACAGCACGAACGATGGCGTCGACCAGGTGCTCAACGGCTCTGGTCGCGGAAGCGCGATCGGTGTCCAGCTTCTCCGTGAGAACCTCGATCAACTCTGCTTTGTTCATTCAAATCCTCCGAAACAGTGGTCCACGCTGGACCGACTGGGCAATACGGTAAACCTTCGGAGCTCAAATATCCATGAGCCACGCGCATTTACAGCAAAACGGGTCGCAGCGGCACCCAAAACAGTTGCCGCCCTTGAACCCCGGATCAATGACCGGCAACTGCGCTGCCCGGCACAGTATCTGCCAGTTGCCGAGCGGTCAGGAGGCGGCAGTGATGCGAGGTTTCCAGCTGGGCCGAGTTGCCTCGAAAGCCGTTATCTGGGCCTCTTTTCGCAGCGTGAGGCCGATATCGTCAAGGCCCTCGAGCAGTCGCCAGGCCGTATAGTCGTCAATGCTGAACGGCACCACCGCCGTTGCCGCCGAGATGGTCCGATCGCGAAGATTGACAGTGATTTCCAGACCAGGTTGCTCCTCGATCAGCTTCCACAACAATTCGACATCGTCCTGGGCCACCTCAGCGGCCAGTAATCCGGCCTTGCCGGCGTTTCCACGGAAGATGTCGGCGAATCGAGACGAAATGACCACGCGGAAGCCGTAGTCCATCAGCGCCCAGACCGCGTGCTCGCGCGAGGATCCGGTTCCGAAATCCGGTCCGGCCACCAACACCGAACCCCGGTCGAACGGACTCTGATTGAGAATGAACGACGGATCGTTGCGCCACGCGGCGAACAGTCCGTCCTCGAAGCCGGTCCGGGAGACCCGCTTGAGGTACTCCGCGGGGATGATCTGGTCGGTGTCGACATTGGATCGGCGCAGCGGAACACCGATTCCGGTGTGGGTACCGAAAGCCTCCATGGCGTTGTCTTCCTTCCGGTTTCAGCTGTGTAGGTCGGCGGGCGATGCGAACCGGCCACGTACCGCGGTGGCCGCGGCGACGTCCGGCGAGACCAGATGGGTGCGGCCGCCCTTGCCCTGCCGCCCCTCGAAATTGCGATTGGACGTCGATGCGCAGCGTTCACCGGGCGCCAACTGGTCGGGGTTCATGCCAAGACACATCGAACATCCGGCGAGCCGCCAGTCGGCGCCCGCAGCGGTGAAGATCTCGCCGAGGCCTTCGGCTTCGGCCTGTGCGCGCACCTTCATCGAGCCGGGAACGATCAGCATCCGAACGCCGTCGGCCACTTTTCGGCCGCGCAGCACGTCGGCCACGGCCCGCAGGTCCTCGATGCGCCCGTTGGTGCAGGAGCCCACGAAAACGGCGTCGACGGGGATATCGCGCATCGGCGTTCCGGGCCGAAGGTCCATGTAGGCCAACGCCTTCTCGGCCGCCTGGCGTTCGGCGTCACCGCCCATCAGTTCGGGATCGGGGACCGCGTCGGCCAGCGGAACGCCCTGCCCCGGGTTGGTGCCCCAGGTCACGAAGGGACTCAGAGTCGCGGCATCGATGTGGACCTCGGCGTCGAATTGCGCACCCTCGTCGGTAGCCAGCCGCTCCCAGTAGGCAACAGCGGCATCCCACTCCGCACCGGTCGGCGCGTAGGGGCGGCCGCGCAGGTACTCATAGGTCGTCTCGTCGGGTGCCACCATCCCGGCGCGCGCGCCGGCCTCGATGCTCATGTTGCAGATCGTCATCCGGGCCTCCATCGACAGCGATTCGATGGTGCTGCCGCGATATTCGATGACGTACCCCTGTCCGCCACCGGTGCCGATCTTGGCTATCACGGCCAGGATGATGTCCTTGGCGGTCACACCCGCGGGCAGTCGCCCGTCGACATTGATCGCCATCGTCTTGAAGGGCCGCAGCGCCAGCGTCTGGGTTGCCAGCACATGTTCCACCTCCGAGGTGCCGATGCCCATGGCGAGCGCACCGAACGCGCCGTGGGTCGAGGTGTGACTGTCCCCGCACACGATGGTCATCCCCGGCTGGGTCAATCCCAGTTGCGGCCCGACCACGTGCACGATGCCCTGCTCCGGATCCCCCATGGGATGAGACCGAATGCCGAATTCCGCACAGTTGCGGCGCAATGTCTCGACCTGGATCCGGGAAACCGGATCGGCGATCGGCTTGTCGATGTCGACCGTCGGGACATTGTGGTCCTCGGTGGCCAGCGTGAGATCGGGCCGGCGTACCGGACGGCCCGCCAGTCGCAGTCCGTCGAACGCCTGCGGGCTGGTGACTTCGTGGATCAGGTGCAGGTCGATGTAGATCAGGTCGGGCTCGCGGGCCGCGCCGGTGCCCGGCCCGGCGACGACGACGTGGTCGGCCCACACCTTCTCAGCGAGGGTGCGGGGCGAGTCGGAATCAGTCATTGCACTCATCTCACTCTCGGCGGCGCGGCCGCCGCTGTCCCACATCGTGGGACGATAGTATCTCGATATGAGACAGGATAGCGGCATCGGCGTGCTCGACAAAGCGGTGGAGGTGCTGCGCGCGATCGCCGAGTCTCCCTGCGGGCTGGCCGATCTCTGCGCGCGCACCGGCCTGCCCCGGGCCACCGCGCACCGGCTGGCCGCCGGACTGGAGTCGCACCGGCTTCTCGCCCGCGACAACGCGGGGCGCTGGCGGCTCGGCCCGGCGTTGAGCGAATTATCGGCCGCGGTCGCCGATCCCCTGCTCGCCGCGGGGGCAGCCGTTCTGCCGGGGCTGCGCGAAACCACCGGCGAGAGCGTGCAGCTCTACCGGCGGGAGGGCACCACCCGGGTCTGTGTCGTCGCGCTGGAACCGCCTGCGGGCCTTCGCGATACCGTCCCGGTGGGAGCCCGCCTGCCGATGACGGCGGGCTCAGGGGCCCGGGTACTGCTGGCGTACAGCGATCCCGCGACGCAGCGGGCGGTTCTGCCGTCGGCGGTGTTCACCGAACGCACCCTGGCCGATGTACGCCGCCGCGGCTGGGCCCAGAGTGCAGCCGAGCGTGAACCCGGCGTCGCGAGCATCTCGGCCCCGGTGCGCGATCGCGCCGGTGAGGTGGTGGCCGCCGTGTCCGTCTCCGGCCCGATCGACCGGATGGGCCGACGCCCCGGCGCCCGCTGGGCCGCCGATCTCCTGGCCGCCGCCGAAGAACTGACCCAGCGGCTCTAGCCGTCGAGACCGTCTCCAGATCGCCGTTCGGCGTACAAATGCGATCTGTGCGCATGTTCGCCGGCACCGGGCTGCCACACTGGACAGCCATGGGAAACAACCAGCGCACCCAGATCGTGATGTCCGACGAGGAGATCGTCGACTTCGTGGCCCGCAGTCGCACCGGGACCATGGCCACCGTCGGACCCGACGGCCAGCCCCATCTTGTGGCGATGTGGTACGGCGTCGTCGACGGCGAGATCTGGATTGAGACGAAGGTCAAATCGCAGAAGGTCGTCAACATCCGCCGAAATCCCAGGGTCAGTTTCATGATCGAGGACGGCATGACCTACGACTCGCTGATCGGGGTCTCTTTCGAGGGGGTCGCCGAGATCCACGACGATCCCGACACCATCTTCGCGGTGGGTGTCAGCGTCTGGGAGCGCTACAACGGCCCCTACACCGAGGATCTCAAGCCCGCGGTCGACATGATGATGAACAAGCGTGTGGCCGTGCGAATCCGCCCGCACCGCGTGCGGTCCTGGGACCATCGCAAGCTGCGCCTGCCGGCGATGCCGGTGGCCGGATCGACGGCGACCGCGCAGTAAAAAACCCGGCCACAACGGGCCGGGCGAAAACGTACCCCCGATGGGATTCGAACCCACGCTACCGCCGTGAGAGGGCGGCGTCCTAGGCCGCTAGACGACGGGGGCTAGAACGTCAGAAAGCATAACCGAACCTCAAGAGCGGACATAATTGCCGCCTCGGACCTGCAGCCGGGCCGCAAGATTGGCTGGGGTACCAGGACTCGAACCTAGAATGGCTGAACCAGAATCAGCTGTGTTGCCAATTACACCATACCCCATCGGCACCCATAACAGCTGGTCAGAACCAACTACTCAGAGTCCGCGGAACAACGCAGTGCAGATTACCAAAGATTTCGGGCTGCACCGTCGCGGGCCTCCCGCAGCCGATGCACGCTGCGGTCGCGGCCCAGCAATTCCATCGACTCGTACAGCGGCGGGCTGACGGCCGCACCGGTCACCGCGACCCGGAGGGGACCGAAAGCCTTGCGCGGCTTGAGCCCCAGCCCGTCGATCAGCGCGCCCTTGAGTGCCTCCTCGATCGACAACGCCGTCCATTCGGGCAAGCCGTCGAGCGCACCGAGCGCGGAGTCGAGCACGTCGACCGCATCACCGGTGAGTTCCTTGGCGCCGGCCTTCGGATCGATCGCGTAGACGCCGTCGTTGAGGAATTTCAGCAATTCCCAGCCGTCGGAGAGCACCACGACGCGCGTCTGCACGAGTCCGGCGGCCGTCGCGAAGCCGTCGGCGTTAAGCCCGGTGTCGTGTCCATGGGCGTCGAAGAAGTCGCGCAGCCGGACGGCGAACTCCGCGGGCTCGAGCATCCGGATGTGCTCGGCGTTGATCGCGTCGGCCTTCTTCTGATCGAACCGGGCCGGGTTGGAGTTGACGTCGATGACGTCGAAGGCACGCACCATCTCCGGCAGAGTGAAGACGTCGCGGTCGTCGGCGATGCCCCAGCCCAGTAACGCCAGGTAGTTGAGCAGCCCCTCGGGCAGGAACCCGCGTTCGCGGTGCAGGAACAGGTTTGACTGCGGATCGCGTTTGGACAGCTTCTTGGTCCCGTCGCCGAGAACTGTTGGCAGATGGGCATATTCGGGGATCACCTCCCCCACCCCGATCCTGATCAGCGCACGGTGCAGCGCGATCTGCCGCGGCGTCGACGGCAGCAGATCCTCCCCGCGCAGGACGTGGGTGATCCGCATGAGCGCGTCGTCGACCGGGTTGACCAAGGTGTACAGGGGGTCGCCGGATGCGCGGGTCAGCGCGAAATCCGGGACCGTGCCCGCCCCGAACGTCGTCTCCCCGCGCACCAGGTCACCCCAGGTGATGTCCTCCTCGGGCATCCGCAGTCGCAGCACCGGCTTGCGCCCGGCGGCGGCGAAGTCCGCGCGCTGGGCGTCGGTGAGGTCGCGGTCGAAGTTGTCGTAGCCCAGTTTGGGGTTGCGTCCGGCGGCGAGGTGGCGAGCCTCGACCTCCTCGGGGGTGGAGTAGGCGGGGTAGGCCTCGCCGGATTCCACGAGCCTGTCGATGACGTCGCGGTAGAGTTCGCCGCGCTGAGATTGACGGTAAGGGCTATGCGGCCCACCGACTTCCGGGCCCTCGTCCCAGTCCAGGCCCAGCCAGCGCAGCGCCTCCAGGATTGCGGTGTAGCTCTCCTCGGAGTCACGGGCGGCGTCGGTGTCCTCGATGCGGAACACGAAGGTGCCCCCCGTGTGCCGGGCGTAGGCCCAGTTGAACAGCGCGGTGCGGACCAGCCCGACGTGGGGTGTGCCGGTGGGCGACGGGCAGAACCTCACGCGCACAGGGTGGGTCATCGGACACCTTTCCGGACGACGGGGTTGGTCAGGGTTCCGATGCCTTCGATGGTGACGCTGACGGTGTCGCCGTCCTCCAGGGGACCGACGCCTTCCGGGGTGCCCGTGAGGATGAGGTCCCCGGGCAGCAGAGTCATCACCGCGCTCATCCATTCGATGATGGCGCCGATGTCGTGGATCATCAGCGAGGTCCGGCTGCGTTGGCGCACTTGGCCGTTGACCTCGGTGCGGATCTCCAGATCCGAGGGGTCGAGGCCGGTGACGATCCACGGGCCGACCGGACAGAAGGTGTCGTGACCCTTGGCGCGCATCCACTGCCCGTCGGCCTTCTGCTGATCGCGCGCCGAGACGTCGTTGGCGATGGTGTAGCCGAGGATGACGTCGGCGGCTTTGGCGGCGGGCACGTCCTTGCACGGCCGGCCTATCACCGCGGCGAGTTCGCCCTCGTGATGTACCGGGGAAGCGTTGGCGGGCAGTTGAATCGGCACGTTCGGTCCGATGATGGCGGTGTTGGGCTTGAGGAAGATCACCGGATCCTCGGGCGCCTCACCGCCCATCTCCTCGATGTGGGCGGCGTAGTTCTTGCCCATGCACACCACCTTGCTGGCGAGGATGGGGGCCAGCAGTCGGACGTCGGCCAGCGGCCAGGACCGTCCGGTGAAGGTGGGGGTGCCGAACGGGTGCTCGTCGATCTCCCGGACGACGGCGGCACCGCCCTCTCCCTCGATGCTGACGAAGAAGACCCCGTCGGGGCTGGCGATACGACCCAGGCGCATTCGTGACAGCGTAGTGGCTGGGATCATGGGCCGATGGACCAGAGCATCGGCACCGTCCGGCGCTGGTCTCTTCTTGCCATCGCCCTGTTCGCCACGCTGTTCGCCAACGTCTTCATCAACGGGGTGGCATTTCTGATCCCCACCCTGCACACCGACTTCGGCCTGGACCTCGCCCGGGCCGGCTTGATCTCGGCGATGCCCAAGTTCGGCATGGTGCCCACGCTGATCGCCTGGGGCTACGTGGTCGATCGGGTCGGCGAGCGCTTCGTGTTGTGGGTGGGTTCCGCGCTGACGGCTGCGGCGGCCGTGGCCGCGGCGGTCAGTGCTGGACAGGGGCCGCACGCCCTGCTTGTTGTGGCGATCTTCCTGTTTCTGGGCGGGATGGCCGCGGCGAGCAGCAATTCGGCCAGCGGCCGCCTGGTGGTGGGCTGGTTTCCCGCCGAACAGCGCGGGCTCGCCATGGGGATCCGGCAGACGGCCCAGCCGCTGGGGGTGGGCTTGGGCGCGCTGGTGATGCCGCAGGTGGCCCAGAGTCACGGCATCGGAGCGGCCCTGCTGTTCCCGGCGGCGGTGTGCGCGGTGGCCGCGGTGGTGTGCGCCGCCGCGGTGACCGACCCGCCCAGGCCACCACGCGAGGAGGCCCCCGCCGAAGATCTGGCCAACCCCTACCGCGACTCGCAGACCTTGTGGCGCATCCACGCGGTCTCGGTGCTGCTGGTGGTTCCGCAGGCGCTGGTCTGGACCTTCGCGCTGGTGTGGCTGATGAGCGAACGAGGGTGGTCGCCCGCGTCGGCAGGTGCTCTGGTGACCGTCACCCAGATCCTCGGGGCGTTCGGCCGGATCGGGGCGGGCCGTTGGTCGGACCGGATGGGCGCTCGGTTGCGTCCCATCCGAATCATCGCCGCGTCCGCGGCGGCGTCGATGGCGCTGCTGGCGTTCACCGACTACCTCCCCTCGGCGTGGAGCATCGCGGCGTTGGTCGTGGCGTCGGTGGTGACGGTGAGCGATAACGGTCTGGCGTTCACCGCGATCGCCGAGATCGCCGGCCCGTTCTGGAGCGGGCGAGCACTGGGCGCGCAGAACACCAGTCAGTTGCTCGCCACCGGCCTGACCGCGCCGGTGTTCGGCGGGCTCATCGGCGCGGCCGGTTATCCCCTGGCGTTCGCGGTGTGCGCCGTGTTCCCTCTGCTGGCGATCCCCGTGGTGCCGGACGACCCGCCCCGACTACCGCTAGCCTGATGTCGATCATGGCTGTCCTGTTCACGGTGTGGGGCTACGACGTCACCGCCATCGAATTCGCCTCGGTGATCCTGGCCCTCGTCGCCGTCGGCCTCGGTATCCGCGGAACCCGATGGGCGTGGCCGTTCTACTTCCTCTCCAGCGTCCTGTACGGCTGGCTGTTCGTGGAGTTCGACCTGTTCGCCTCGGCCGCCATGCAGGTGATCTTCATGGTCGCGGCCGTCTGGGGCTGGTTCTCCTGGGGCCGCGAGGGTGCGCGCATGCCGAGCAGCCTCACCCCGGCGTGGCGCGTGCGCGGCGCGATCGCGGTCCTCGTCCTGTGGATCCTGCTGGCGCCGCTGCTGCAGAGCATCGGCGGGGTGGCCACCCGGGGTGATGCCTTCATGTTGGTGGGATCGCTGGCGGCTCAGCTGTTGATGGTCCTGCAGAAGACCGCGACGTGGCCGGTGTGGATCGTGGTGAACATCGTCGGTGCCCTGCTCTACGCAAGCCAGGGGCTCTACTTCACGTCGCTGTTCTACGCGGTGCTCATCGTCATGGCCGTCACCGGCTGGCGGGCATGGTCGGCCCGGGCCGCGGCTCCCACCGCTGCGGCTGCCCGTGCCTGAGCCGCCGCGAGCCGGCCTGATCTCCGTCGTGGGCGGGGAATGCACCGGCAAGTCGACGCTGGCTGCAGCACTGGGGGTGCGACTACCGGCGGTCGTGGTCCCTGAGTTCCTCCGGGCGTGGGTCGATCAGCACCGCGGGCGCGTCCCGACGCCGGCCGAACAGGCCACCGTGATGGCCGCGCACCGCGCGTCCGAGGTCGCCGCGCTACGGCGGGCGGATGAGGCCGGGCGGCGATGGGTGGTCTCCGACAGCGGCCCGCTGATGACGGCGGTCTACAGCATCCAGTACTACGACGACGAGTCCCTGCTGCCGCTGGCGGTGGAGTGGACCGCGCGCAGCGGTCCGGTGGTGTGGTGCCAGGACGACTTCCCCTGGCAGCCCGACCCGCAGCGCGACGGATCGCAGGCCCGCGCCACGTCCCAGCAGATCCTGGCCGCGGTCTTCGCCGCACACCCTGATCTGCCGGTGATCGACGTCCACGGCCCATTCCACGAGCGCGTCGAGGCCGTCCTGGCCGCAGTGGGTTCGGCTGCCGGCCGCTAAAGCCGGGCGCGGATCCGCTCGCCGACCTCGCGGGTGGACAGCGTCGCCCCGCCGCGGGTGGCCAGATGGTCGGCGACAGCCTTGTCGATCCGGGCCGCCGCGGCGTCCTCCCCCATGTGCGAGAGCAGCAGGGCCACGCTCGTCACCGCGGCCGTCGGGTCCGCAATGCCCTTGCCGGCGATGTCGGGCGCGCTGCCGTGAACCGGTTCGAACATCGAGGGATTGGTGCGGGTGGCGTCGATGTTGCCGCTGGCCGCCAACCCGATTCCCCCGCTGACCGCGGCGGCGAGGTCGGTGATGATGTCGCCGAACAGGTTGTCGGTGACGATGACGTCGAACCGGCCCGGGTCGGTGACCATATGGATGGTGGCGGCGTCGATGTGCTGATACGCCACGTCGACGTCCGGGTATTCCGCACCGACCTCGGCCACCACCCGCGACCACAGGGTGCCGGCGAACGTCAGCACATTGGTCTTGTGCACCAGGGTCAGATGCTTGCGCCGGGCGCGGGCCTTCTCGAACGCGTAGCGCACCACCCGTTGCACCCCGAAGGCGGTGTTGAGGCTGACCTCGGTCGCGACCTCGTGCGGGGTGCCGGTGCGGATGGATCCGCCGGTTCCGGTGTAGGGCCCTTCGGTGCCTTCGCGGACGACGACGAAGTCGATCTGCGGTGTTCCGGCCAGCGGACTGCTCACACCCTCATACAGCCGGCTCGGGCGCAGGTTCACGTGATGGTCGAGGGCGAAGCGGATCTTCAGCAGCAGGCCGCGCTCGAGCACCCCGCTGGGCACCGACGGATCGCCGATGGCGCCGAGCAGGATGGCGTCGTAGCCGCGCAGTTCGTCGATGACGTTGGCGGGCAGCACTTCTCCGGTGGCGTGATAGCGCCTGGCCCCGAGGTCGTACTCGGTCTTGTCCACACCGGGCAGCACGGCGTCGAGAACCTGCAGTGCCTCGCCGATCACCTCCGGTCCGATGCCGTCACCCGGGATCACCGCGAGTCTCATCGGCGCCACTCCTCCTCGTCGCCACGCTCCGCATCGTCACCGGCGCGTCTCACGACAGGTCCACAACTTCCAGCGTGGTGGCCTCGACGGCGTCGTGGATCGCCGTGCGCACGTCGGCAGGCACATCGCGGTCCAGGCGCAGCATCACCGTCGCGCCCCGGCCGGAGGCGTCCTGGCTCAGCTGTGCCGCTTCGATGTTCACCTCCGCAGCGCCCAGCAGCGTGCCGATCTTGCCCAGTGCCCCGGGCTTGTCGCCGTAGTGCAGGACCATGTTCACGCCCTCGGCCCGCAGGTCGAAGCTGCGCCCGTTGATCGACACGATCTTCTGCACCTCCTGCGGACCGGTCAGCGTGCCCGAGACGTTGACCGCCGATCCGTCGGGACCCACCACCCGCACGTCGACGAGGCTGCGGTGGTTGGGGCTCTCGCTGGCCGTGCTCAACTCCGCGGCCAGACCGCGCTCGGCGGCCAGGCCCGGAGCGTTGACGAAGGTGACCTGCTGGTCGGTGATCGTGGAGAACAGGCCTCGAAGCGCGGAGAGCTTCAGCACCCCTACGTCTTCGGAGGCCAACTCGCCGGACACCCGAACCGACAGGCTCTCCGGCGCCTCGGTGGTCAGCACCCCGACCAGCACGCCGAGTTTGCGGACGAGGTCCAGCCACGGCGCGACGTCCTCGCTGACCGCGCCGCCCGCGACGTTGACGGCGTCGGGCACGAATTCGCCGGCCAGGGCGAGTTTGACGCTGGCTGCCACGTCGGTGCCGGCCCGGTCCTGGGCTTCGCTGGTGGAAGCGCCGAGATGCGGGGTGACCACCACCTCCGGCAGTTCGAACAGAGGGCTGTCGGTGCAGGGCTCGGTGGAGAACACGTCCAGTCCGGCGGCCCGCACGTGACCGCTCGTGATCGCATCGGCCAGCGCCTGCTCATCGATGAGTCCGCCGCGCGCGGCGTTGACGATGATCACGCCGGGCTTGGTCTTGGCCAGGGCCTCCTTGCCCAGCAGTCCGGCGGTCTCCTTGGTCTTGGGCAGGTGCACCGAGATGAAATCGGCGCGGGCGAGCACATCGTCGAGCGGGAGAAGTTCGATGCCCATCTGCGCGGCGCGGGCCGGCGGCACGTAGGGGTCATAGGCGATGACGTGGGTGCCGAATGCGGCCAGGCGCGCGGCCACCAGTTGCCCGATGCGACCCAGGCCCACCACGCCGACGGTTTTCCCGAAGATCTCGGTGCCGTTGAACTTCGAGCGCTTCCAGGTGTGTTCGCGCAGGGTCGCGTCCGCGGCCGGGATCTGCCGCGCGGCCGAGAGCAGCAGCGCGCACGCGTGCTCGGCAGCGCTGTGGATGTTGGAGGTCGGAGCGTTGACCACCAGGACCCCGGCGGCTGTCGCGGCATCGACGTCGACGTTGTCCAGGCCCACCCCGGCCCGGGCGACGATCTTGAGCTTCGGTGCGGCGGCGATCACCTCGGCGTCGACGGTGGTGGCCGAGCGGACCAGGATCGCGTCGGCGTCGGCCACCGCTTCCAGCAGCTTGGGGCGGTCGGGGCCGTCGACCCAGCGGACCTCAACCTGGTCGCCGAGGGCGGCGACGGTGGACTCGGCAAGTTTGTCGGCAATCAGCACAACAGGCATTTGGGAGGGCAGGCTCACGCGGACAGACTAGTGGGCGGGGGTCGGGCCCGATAATTCGGCGGCAGGGGAGGAAAGATACAGCCATGGACGTCACCGTGGTCGGCAGCGGCCCCAACGGGCTGGCCGCCGCCGTCGTCTGCGCCCGCGCCGGGCTGAAGGTTCAGGTTCTGGAGGCTCAGCCGACACTCGGCGGCGGTTCGCGCACCCTGCCCGACCCCGAATTCGCCGACGTTCGCCACGACATCTGTTCGGCGATCCACCCACTGGCGCTTGCCTCCCCGTTCTTCACCGAGTTCGATCTGCGGGCCCGCGGCGTCGAGCTGGTGGTGCCGGAGATCTCCTACGCCAACCCGCTGCCCGGCCGGCCGTCGGCGATCGGCTACCTCGATCTGGAGCGCACCTGCGCCGAATTGCAGGACGGCGGCTCCTGGCGGCATCTGATGGGTCCACTGGCGGCGCGCGGCGAGGAGGTGGTGGCGTTCCTGATCGGCGACAAACGTTCGCTTCCGACCGACATCCCCGCGGCGGCGCTGCTCGGGCAGCGGATGCTCGAGCAGGGCACCCCGGCGTGGAACATACTGCGCGGAGAGGACGCCAGGGCGCTGTTCACCGGCGTTGCGGCGCACACCATCTCGACGATGCCGTCGCTGGTGGCGGCAGGCGCCGGCCTGCTGCTGGCGACACTGGCCCACACGTCGGGCTGGCCGGTGCCGGTGGGCGGGAGCCAAGCCATCGCCGACGCGCTGATGCAGGACCTGCGGGCACACGGCGGTGAACTACACGCCGGGGTCGAGGTGACCTCTCCCCCGCCGGGTGTGGTGCTGTACGACACCGCGCCGACGGCCCTGCTGGACATTTACGGCGGCGCGCTGCCGCCGCGGTACGCCGCGGCGCTACACCGCTATCGCTTCGGCGCGGGCGTGGCCAAGGTGGATTTCGTTCTCTCCGAAGATGTTCCGTGGGCCGACCGCCGCCTGGCCGGTGCGGCCACCCTGCATCTGGGCGGCACGCGCAGCCAGATGGCCCACGCCGAGCGGGACGTGGCCGCCGGTCGGCACGCGGACTGGCCGATGGTGCTGGCGGCGCAGTCCTACACCGCCGACCCGAGTCGCCTCGACGCCCGGGGGCGCCGGCCGCTGTGGACGTACGCGCACGTGCCGGCCGGATCCACCGTCGACCAGACCGGCGCCATCACCGCGGTCATCGAACGGTTCGCACCGGGGTTCTCCGACATCGTCGTCGCCGCCCGCAGCATCCCCGCCGCGCACCTGCACCTGCATGACGCCAACTATGTCGGCGGCGATATCGGGGTGGGCGGCAACTCGGTGCTGCGCGCACTGCTCGGCCCCACCCCCCGGGTGAATCCTTGGAGCACACCGGTTCCCAAGGCCTACCTGTGCTCGTCGGCCACCCCCCCGGGCGGCGGGGTGCACGGGATGAGCGGGTACTACGCGGCGCGGACGGTGCTCAAGCGGGAGTTCGGGCTGACGGTTCCCCGCGTTCGGCCCTGACGAGGCTCACGGCGGCGCCAGATGGAAGGTCGTCTGCCCGCTTCCGGTGCCAACTCCCGAGCCCTGGGGCGAATAGTCGAAATACAGCGAGCGCTGGAAGAAGGGCAGAATTCCGGTGTTGAAGCCGAGGCTGGGCACCCATACCGTCGGCACCGGCAGTTGGTTGTCGGCGGTCACCGTCGTGGTGTAGAGCAAGGTTTCGCCGTCTGCGGTGTACACCGCGATCTCGGTGCCGACCGGCAGGGAGTCGGTCACCTCCCAACTTGAGAGTACCTGCGGCAGCATGCTTTTCGACAAGCCGCCCCCGATGCCGCCGCTGTCGATGGTCGCGGTCACCGATTGCTTGCCCGTCGTGCACCGCGACGGGTCGTCCGTGCAGTCGGCCTCACTCTTGTAGGTGACGTCGATCTGAAGTGTCGTGTAGAACCAGCCGTCCACCGTGGTGCCGCCCGGCAGCGGATCGGCTCCGAAGACGAGCCGGCCGACGGGATTGGGTATCGACAGGCCGTTGAAGAGCACACCCTGGCCGAGGCTGCCCGGCAGCGTCCGAACGGGGCTGGAGAGCGGATCGCCGGTGTACGGTCCGACACCCATCACCGGGGCCAACTCGGCGGCGTATTTGGGTTCGGACCATTTGTCTTGAGGAATGGGCACCCACTGCCCTTCCTTGTCCAATTCCTCGGCCGCGTAGACGACCCCGATCGGGGTTCCGGCGGTGACGATCCCGTTCCCGAAATCCAGAGTCGCCTGATGAACCTCGTAGTAGAACCGTCCCCACTCGGCGAACTGTGTCATGCCCGTCGTGCCCATGGTCGGGCCGAGGTTGCTGCTGTCCAGCATCGTGATCGGCACGATCAACCCGGCCGATCCGGTGTCGACTTCGACGCTGACCGGTGTGTCGTTCACGGTGACGCGAATCGACGCGTAATCGACGGCGGAGCTGTAGGTCAGCGGCACGGACGGTGAACCACCCGCCGCTCCGGATGCCCCTTCGGCGCCGATCAGTCCGCCGCGGCCCCCGACACCCCCGGCACCGGCCACCCCGCCGGCGCCGCCCGACCCGCCAGAGCCCACCAGGAAACCACCCGCGCCGCCGGAGCCGCCCGGCGCAGCCGCCCCGCCTTCACCGCCGGCACCGCCCCTGCCGAACAGCCTTGCCCTGCCTCCGATTCCGCCGGGGGCGCCGGCTCCACCGGAGCCGCCAGCTCCACCGTTGCCGGACAGCAGACCCCCGGCTCCTCCTACGCCGCCGGCCGCGCCCCAACCCCCGACGCCGCCGGAACCGCCGTTGCCGATCAGTCCCGCCGAACCACCCGGTCCGGCCTGCCCCCCGGCCCGCGGTCCCGCCCCCGCGGAACCCCCGGCGCCGGCATCACCGATCGACATCGTCCCCGCATCGCCTCCGCGACCGCCGGCCCCGCCGATCCCGTCGTATCCGGTTGCGGTGCCGCCCCGCCCACCGGAGCCCGCGGTCTCCAACACCGCGAAAAATCCCGTCGCGCCGCCCGTGCCGCCGGCCCCGCCGATCCCGTTGATCCCCGAAGCCGAACCGCCGGGACCGCCGGGACCGGCGACACCGAACCAGGAGAACAGTCCGGTGGCCCCGCCGTTGCCGCCCCTGCCGCCGGTCTGACCCCACGCGGTTGCCGATCCGCCCGCGCCACCGGCTCCGCCGATACCGTAGAAAAATCCCCCCCGGCCGCCTTGGCCACCGGCACCACCGTTGACACCTGCGCCACCGTCGCCACCGTCTCCGAAGAGCCCCGTCGAACCCCCGCTGCCACCGGCGAATCCGTTGCCGCCGTTGCCGAGCAGAAGACCGGACCGCCCGCCCGTGCAGGCCGCGCCCTGATTGCACGTAGCAGCGGTCCAGCTGTAGCCGTCCCCGATCAGCAGGCCGGCGTTCGGATGCTCAGGGGTGCCGTCACTGACGAAAGTCCCGATGAGGTTCTGGATCGGCCTAGCGGCCGCCGCCGATGCCGCACCGAGTTGACGGCGGCCGGCCGCCGGGGCGCTCCCGCCAAGCGCTGCGGCGGCGGGAACATCGCCGCCGGAGGGCGAGCCGCCGGAACCGGAGCCGCCGCCGACTGGATCAGGGACCTTTGCCGCGGCGGCCGCCACCGACGCCACCGGGGCCGCGGCGGGTTCCGGCTGATCGGAATCCGGACGTGCGGCCGCCCCGGCGTTGCGCCGCGACGCCGGTGGCTTCGCCGCGGGTGTCGGCGTGATCGCCGCGGCCGCACCGACATTGGGCACCCGCGTCCGGGAGGCAGCGCTCGGCGTTGCGGTGTCGCGTCCCTGTGGGGCGCGCGCGCCCGGATGGGTGACACCCCGCGACGTCGCCGCCGCGGGTCGGGCGGGGCCCGCGTCGGATGACGCTGCGGAACCGCGCGGGTCGGCGCTGGCGATCGCCGGCAGTGCCACGATCACAGCCCCGACGCCCAGGGCGAGCGCAAGCGCCCCGGTCCGGCCGACAGTCCGCGCAGGACCCCTAGTGGTGTGGCCGGCGGGGTGATCGGTGTTGTCGCAAGACACGGCTGCTCCAGTCGGATTGTTGACCTGGCTAGGCGCTCACAGTAACCACCGAAAAAGAAACCACGCGGGGCTTTCGACTCGATGTCACCCCTGCGTGGTTTCCGTTCGCAGAACAGCTACGCGGTGTCGGTGAGCGGCCGGTCCACCCAGCTCATCAGCTTGCGCAGTTTGGCTCCGGTCACCTCGATGGGGTGCTCGGCGTTCTTCTTGCGCAGACCCTCGAGTTCCTTGTTCCCGCCCTCGACGTTGGCCACCAGGCGTTTGACGAAGGTGCCGTCCTGGATGTCGGTCAGGATGTCCTTCATCCGCTTCTTGGTGTCGGCGTCGATGACGCGCGGTCCGGACAGGTAGCCGCCGAACTCCGCGGTGTCGGACACCGAGTAGTTCATCCGGGCGATGCCGCCCTCGTACATCAGGTCGACGATGAGCTTGAGTTCGTGCAGTACCTCGAAGTACGCCAGTTCGGGCGCGTAGCCCGCCTCGACCATGACCTCGAAGCCGGTCTTCACCAATTCCTCGGTGCCGCCGCACAACACGGCCTGCTCACCGAACAGGTCGGTCTCGGTCTCGTCCTTGAAAGTGGTCCTGATGACGCCGGCCCGGGTGCCGCCGATGGCCTTCGCGTAGGACAGTGCCAGGGCCAGACCGTGACCGGTCGGGTCCTGCTCGATGGCCACCAGACAGGGAACACCCTTGCCGTCGACGAACTGGCGGCGCACCAGATGGCCGGGGCCCTTGGGGGCGACCATGCCGATGGTGACGTCGGCGGGCGGCTTGATCAGGCCGAAGTGGATGTTGAGGCCGTGGCCGAAGAACAGCGCATCACCGGCCTTCAGGTTCGGCTCGATGTCGTTCTTGAAGATCTCGGCCTGCGCGGTATCCGGCGCCAGCAGCATGATCACGTCGGCCCACTTTGCGACCTCGGCCGGGGTGTCGACCTCGAGGCCCTGCTCGGTGACCTTCCCCCGCGACTTGGAGTCCTCCTTGAGGCCCACCTTCACCTGCACCCCGGAGTCGCGCAGGCTCAGCGAGTGCGCGTGGCCCTGACTGCCGTAACCGATCACGCCGACCTTGCGGCCCTGAATGATCGACAGGTCGGCGTCGTCGTCGTAGAACATCTCGATTGCCACGTCGTTGTTAGACACAGTGGATATCCCTCTCTTGGTTGACGTCTATTTCGAGTTCGTGATTCCGCGCGGACCGCGGGACAGTGCTACCACACCGGACTGCACCGTCTCGCGAATGCCGTAGGGCTCGAGGATCCGCAGCAGCGCTTCGAGCTTCTCCTCGGTGCCGGTGGCCTCGACGGTCAGCGACTCGGTGGACACGTCGATCACCTTGGCGCGGAACAGGTTCACCGCCTCGATGACCTGACTGCGGGTGGCGGCGTCAGTGCGGACCTTGATCAGCGCGAGTTGGCGGGCAACCATGTTGTCCTCGTCCTGCTCGACGATCTTGATCACGTTGATCAGCTTGTTGAGTTGCTTGGTGATCTGTTCGAGGGGGGTCTCCTCGGCGGTGACGACGATCGTCATCCGGGACATGTCCTTCTGGTCGGTGGGGCCCACCGCCAGCGACTGGATGTTGAACCCGCGCCGGGAGAACAGCGCCGCGACGCGGGCCAAAACGCCCGGCTTGTCTTCGACGAGCACCGACAAAGTGTGGGTGACAGTCCTGGAAGAACCAGAAGTAGTGGCACTCATCAGGCGCGTCCTTCCGAGTTGTCCTCGTCGAACAGCGGCCGAATGTTGCGGGCCGCCATGATCTCGTCGTTGCCGGTGCCCGCGGCGACCATCGGCCACACCTGCGCATCGGCGCCGACGATGAAGTCGATCACCACCGGGCGGTCGTTGATCGCGCGTGCCTGGTTGATCACATCGACCACGTCTTCCTCACGCTCGCAACGCAATCCGACGCATCCCATCGCCTCGGCCAGCTTGACGAAGTCGGGGATGCGCTGGCCGTGGGTCCCCAGATTGGTGTTGCTGTAGCGCTCGCCGTAGAACAGCGTCTGCCACTGGCGCACCATGCCCAGGTTGCCGTTGTTGATCAGCGCCACCTTGATCGGCACGCCTTCGACTGCGCAGGTCGCCAGCTCCTGGTTGGTCATCTGGAAGCAGCCGTCGCCGTCGATGGCCCACACCTCGGTGTCCGGGCAGGCCATCTTCGCGCCCATCGCGGCCGGGATGGCATAGCCCATGGTGCCCAGCCCGCCGGAGTTCAGCCAGGTCCGCGGCTTCTCGTAGGAGATGAACTGCGCGGCCCACATCTGGTGCTGACCGACCCCGGCGACGTAGATGGCGTCCGGTCCGGCGATGCGGCCAAGTTGCTCGATCACATACTCCGGGCTCAGGCTGCCGTCGCTCTGCGGGCCGTAGCTCAGCGGGTAGGTCTCGCGAATCCCGTTGAGGTAGGTCCACCAGGGCGCGAGGTCGGGATCATCGACCCCTTCGTTGCCGATCCGGTCATCCCCGCCGGGCCGGCGCCGCAACGCGGCGATCAACTCGATCAGGACGGCCTTGATGTCGCCGACGATCGGGACGTCGGCGTTGCGGTTCTTGCCGATCTCGGCGGGGTCGATGTCGGCGTGGATGACCTTGGCGTCGGGGGCGAAAGTGGAAAGCTTGCCGGTGACCCGGTCGTCGAAACGGGCGCCGAGCGTGATGAGCAGATCGCTCTTCTGCAGAGCGGCCACCGCGGCCACCGTGCCGTGCATGCCCGGCATCCGCAGGTTCTGCGGGTGGCTGTCCGGGAAGGCGCCACGGGCCATCAGGGTGGTGACCACCGGAATGCCGGTCAGCTCGGCGAGTTCCTTGAGCTCCTCGCATGCCTCCCCGCGGATCACCCCGCCGCCGACGTAGAGCACGGGCTTGCGGGCGGTGGCGATCAGCCTGGCGGCTTCCTTGATCTGGCGGCCGTGCGGGCGGGTGTTCGGCTTGTAGCCGGGCAGCTCCAGCTGCGGCGGCCAGGCGAAGGTGCACTGCGACTGAAGGACGTCCTTGGGGATGTCGACCAGCACCGCGCCATGGCGGCCCGTGGAGGCGATGTGGAACGCCTCGGCGATCGAGCGGGCGATGTCGTCGCCGTCCCGGACCAGGATGTTGTGCTTGGTGATCGGCATGGTGATGCCGGTGATGTCGGACTCCTGGAAGGCGTCGGTGCCGATCAGCGCGCGGCCCACCTGCCCGGTGATGGCGACGACGGGGATGGAGTCCATCTGGGCGTCGGCCAGTGGCGTGACCAGGTTGGTGGCTCCCGGCCCCGAGGTGGCCATCATGACGCCCACCCGGCCGGTGGCGTGGGCGTAGCCGCTGGCGGCGTGGCCGGCGCCCTGCTCGTGGCGAACCAGCACGTGGCGCAGCTTCTCTGAGTCGAAAAGCGGGTCGTAGACCGGGAGCACCGCCCCGCCCGGAATACCGAAGATCACGTCGACGCCGAGCTCCTCCAACGAGCGCACGACGGCTTCGGCGCCGGTGAGCTGGTGTGGGGCGATGCGGTTGGGAACGACGTTCCCATCCGTCGGAGAGGTGTGGTGCCCGTTGGTCGGGGCGGAATCGTCCGACTGGGGCGCTCGCGTGGTGGGTGCGCTCACTGGTGTCCTCGATTGTCTCGTCGTCGGGTCGTGGGGCAAGAAAAAACCCCCGTCAGCATGGGCGGCTGTACGAGGGTTGCGCGCTGGTGCGTGTGGCTAAACCCGGCGGGGGGCAAGCGCGGCACCAACGCGCTGACCTACTACGAGCTCTCCGCCGGTCGTCATGCTTCCGAAGGCTAGCCTCAGCACAGGTCAGCGTCAAATCTGGCGGCCTGGAACCGCCGGGCGGGGACAGTGCCATGATTGCCCCATGCCTGGTGGATCCGATAGCGCGCCGACCGTGATCCGTATCTCTCAGATGGCGCACTTCGCGTCGGCGTTCATCCTGCTGTGGCTGGTGCTGCTGATGCCGGCCTTCGGGCGCTGGGGGCTGCTGCTGCTGGCGATTCCGGTGGTGCTGTCGGTGGCGATCGAGCGGCTGCGCACGGTCGCCGACGAGGACACTGTCACCGCTCGCAGGCTGCTGAGCAGCCGTACGCTGCCGTGGTCGCAGATCGAGGGGTTGAAGTTCAACCGCGGCAGCTGGGCCCGAGCCTGCCTGCCGGACCTCTCAACCGTGCAATTGCCGGCGGTGACGTTCTCCACGCTGCCGATGCTGACCGCCGCCAGCGGCGGGCAGGTTCCCAACCCCTACCAGCGCTAGCGGGCCAATCTCAGGCGAACGGGTTGATGCCGTGCAGGAAGAACCAGGCGGCGACACCGCCCCCGATGCCGAGCACCAACGCCAGGAACGAGCCGATGAACGGCCTGCGCGCCCAGCCGCGGCTGCCGTCGAAGCCGTAGCGGCCCGGGCCGGCGAGCACGATGGCCGCCGCAACCGCGGTGAGTAGCAGCAGGTATTCGACGGCCGAGCCGAAGACGAACAGTCCACCGTCGGCCCGTTGCGCGGTGAAGGTCACCAGCACGCTGTTCACCAGGAACGCCAGTGCCACCGCCGCGGCCAGTGGGGTGAACAGACCCAGGACGAGCAGCACGCCGGAGGCGATCTGGGCCCCGGCAGCCAGGTAGGTCAGCAGGTTGGCGTTCTGGTAGCCGGCCTCGATGAGGGTCTCCCGGAATCCTTCCAGACCCGGACCGCCCCACCACCCGAATGCCTTCTGCAGACCGTGGGCGATGAACACCACGCCCAATGCCACGCGCAGAACCAGCAGGCCCAGATCCTGGGTGCCTCGCCGCCCGGCCGCCTTGGCCCGTTCCTCGGCGTCGGCGGGAACGATCTCCGCCGGAGCGGCCGGCGGGATCGCCCCGGCGGGCGGGTACACAGGTTCCACGTACGGCAGTGGCTCCGGGTCGTGGAGCAGCGCGAATCCCGCCGGAGGCGGCGACGTCGGCACAGTCGTGCCGGCAGCGGGGCCGCGGTTCGGCTGGAGGATCCGGGTGGTCTCGAAGTCCCCGCCGTAGCTCGCCGAGGCCAGGTCGTCCTCGGGATCGACCAACCGGGCCGACACCGGGCGCACTGCGGAGTCCTCGGGTCGCTGCCAGCCGGTTTCGGGATTCTGGCTCGTCACACGGCCAGGGTATGTGCAATCCCGGGCAAATCACCGGATTTGCCGGGCACGTCGACCGGTCAATGTGTCGCCCCGGATCGCCGCCGCCCGGGGCGCCGTGGCGCATCACGCCGAGGAATCCGTAACCTTGCGGGATGCGATTGCGTCCGCCGAGATCGGCAGTGGCCGTGCTGTGCGCGGCAGCGGTGCTCACGGCGGGGTGCGCACGCTTCGACGACGCGGTCTCCCAGCCCTTCACCACCGAGCCGGAAATGATGCCCGGGAAGTCGGCCACGCCGCCGCCTCCCCCGCCGCTTCCGCCCAAGCCGTTCCCGAAAGCCTGCCCCGCGCCCGGGGTGATGCAGGGCTGCCTGGAGAGCACCAGTGGATTGATCATGGAACCGGACGCCAAGAGCGCCCTGGTGGCCGAGCGGACCACCGGCGCGATCAAAGAGGTGTCGGTCAGCGCCGAGCCCAAAGTCAGGATGGTCATCCCGGTCGACGGCAGTGGGGACGGCGGACTGATGTCGATCGCGATGTCGCCCACCTATTCCCAGGACCGGCTGATGTACGCCTACATCAGCACCCCCACCGACAACCGGGTCGTTCGCATCGCCGAGGGCGATGTCCCCAAGGATCTGCTGACCGGAATTCCCAAGGGCGCGACGGGCAACACCGGGTCGTTGATCTTCACCAGTCCGACGACATTGGTGGTTCAGACCGGTGATGCCGGCAGCCCGGAGATGGCCAATGATCCGAAGTCATTGGCCGGCAAGGTCATCCGAATCGAGCAGCCCACCACGGTGAACCAGGTCCCGCCCACGACGGCGCTGAGCGGTATGGGCGCCGGCGGGTCTATGTGCCTGGACCCGGCCGACAAGACCCTCTACGTCACCGACCGCACCCCGGCCGGTGACCGGTTGCAGCGGGTCGGATCCGACGGCAAGGCCACCACCGTGTGGACCTGGCCGAACCGCCCCGGGGTGGCGGGCTGCGTCGCGTTGGACGGGACGGTGCTGGTGAACCTGGTCAACACCAAGCAGACCGTGGCGGTGCGGTTGGCTCAGGCCACCGGTGCGGTCACCGGCGATCCCGAGGTGGTACGCCAGGACACCCACGGCCACGCCTGGGCGCTGGACGTCTCCCCCGACGGAAACATCTGGGGTGCGACGGTGAACCGAACCGCCGGGGATGCCGAGAAGAACGACGACGTCGTCTTCCCGCTGTTCCCGCAGGGCGGCGGGTTCCCCCGCTCCAACGCCGACGTCACCTGACGCACAGGTGTAGGGACTCGCGGCGGCGCGCCAGCACACTGGGCAGCCACGGCCCGACCTCGACGGCGTCGAACCATCTGGTCCGCTCGAACAGCAACTGGAGTACGGTCACGGCTTCCAGCCGGGCCAGCGGGGCGCCCAGGCAGAAGTGGACGCCTTTGCCGAAGCTCATGTGCGCCTTGCTGATCGGCCGGTCGAGCCGGAATTCGTCGGGCGCCTCGACATGGTCCGGGTCGCGGTTGGCCGAACCCCACACCAGCAGCACACGGCAATCCCGGGGCAGCGCGACCCCGGCCAGTTCCGTGTCCTCGAGCACGTGGCGGTAGTGGGCGCGAAACGGCGGTTCGAGCCGCAGCGCCTCCTCGACGAAAACCGGAATCAGATCCGGCCGGTCACGCACGCGCCGCTGAAGGCCGGCATCGGTGGCCAGGATGCTCACCGCGGTGCCGAGCAGCGAGGCCGTCGACTCCCCGCCCGCGCTGAACAGCGAGACCAGGATCAGTTGGGCGGTCAGGTGGTCGATATCGCCCCGCGCCGTGGCGCTCGCCAGCGCACCCATCAGATCGTCGCCCGGCTTCTCGGCGGCGATCCGCAACCGCTGCACGATGTAGCCGCTCAACTCGCCGAGCGCCCGCATGGACGCCGCGAGTTCACCGGCCGACATCAATCCGTCCAGCAGCTGCGTGCTGGCATAGCCCCATTGCGCCAGTTGGTCGGCGTCGGTGTTGGGAACGCCGATCAGGTCGGCCACGATCATCATCGGCAGCCGGTTGGCCACCGCGTCCATCCACTCGATACCGCCGGAAGACTCAGGAGCCCAGAGCTTTTCGAACACCTCGGTGATCAGCGGGGCAAACCCCCGAACCCGTTTGGCGGTGAAGTGGCTGAGCATCAGCCTGCGGTGCGCGGCGTGCACCGGGTCGTCCGCGGTGACCAGGATGTGCGTCCGACCGCCGACACCTTCCATCTGGAACTCAGTGATGCCGCCCTCGGCGGAGTAGGTCATGGTCGCGGTCAGGTTCGACGAGAACACCTCCGGCCGATTGACCACGTCGGTGATCGCGGCCCAACTGCTGACCAGGTGGAAGCTCGAGTCGCCGAGGCGATGCACCCCGCCCTCGGCACGCAGCCGACGGTAGAGCGGATAAGGGTCCTGGATGGTGTCGTGGCCGAAGAACTCGGCCGGATCGACGGACATCAGGCACCGGGCCGGGCGGTGAGCACCAACCCCGGGTCGAACGTCGCCCGCGCGGCCACCGACGCGGCGGCGGCCGACACCACCAGCGCCGCGGCGTCGTCATAACCCCGGGGGAAGACGATCTCCGCGCTGTCCGGCCCGTCGCGGTGTGCCATCAGCCAGTCGTAGAGAAGCCAGTCCAGCGCACAGGTCAGCGACATCGGGTCGGCGTCGGGCAGCCCGGCCGCCTCCACCACCGAGGCCAGGGCCTCGCGGTGCTCCTTGCGGGCACCCTCCTTGTTGGTCCCCGAGCTGTCGAAGATCAGCATCGACAGGGTCAGCGGAAAGCGTTGTCCGGCTTCGGTTCGCACCACCCACCGGCCTCCCCGCCACGGCTGGTCAGGGTCGACCTGGCAGAACTCCCCGTACCCGCCCACGACACCCAAGGTCGGCTCGTCGAGTTCCCCGTCGAACGGCGCCGGTCCGAGTAGACCCAGCGGCTGACGGGCGCGGATGGAGAACAACGCCGCGGTGCCGACGATCTTGCCGGCCCGAAGCTCGGCGGTCAGTCCGGTGCGTTGCAGCGCGGCCGCATACTCGAAGCAGAGACGATCGAGGGTCCGGTGCAACTCCAGCAGTTCGTCGCGTTCGGCCGCGTCGGCCGGTCCCCTTCCGCCGCCGAGGATCTCGCCGAACCGGTCCGCGGCGATGATCAGAGCGTCGTCGAGGGCCTCGAGGTGAGTGGCCACCAGACGGTCGGGCTCGTCATCCTCTGCTACCAGCGCCTGCAGCGAGGTGGGGTGACCGGCCGGGGTGGCCCAGTAGAAGCCGATCTGGCCGTCGGTTTGGACGATCCGCGGTCTCATGGCGACCTCTTCCACAGCATCACCCGGTTGTTGCCGGAGTCCGCGACGGCCAAGATGTCGCCGTGCAGCGACAGCCCGTAGGGCCAACACAGGGTGTCGTGCTGCACCGAGGTCCAGCGGTTCTCGCCGTTTGACGCGAAATCCGGTTGCGCGAGTACGTAGTCGGCACCCCGAGAGGGCGTGCCGCCATCGACTCCGTCGGCACCCCGAGAGGGCGTGCCGCCATCGACTCCGCCGGCACCCCGAGAGGGCGTGCCGTCCGGCACCCCATCCCACAGCAGGATCCGGTTGTTGGCGGTGTCGGCGACGGCCAGTCGCCCGTCGTCGAGGCACACCGCATAAGGAAAGCGGAACCGGTCATTGGTGTGCGGGCCGTAGGGCCACTCCTCCGAATTGGTGAAATTGGGCTGCCCCACAACGAGATCGGCATCGCGGTCGACGTCAGGCTGCGGTGACCACCCGAGCACCCGGTGATCGCCGGCATCGGCGACCAGTAGCAGGTCGCCGTGCCCGGCGATGTCATGCGGCCAGCGAAAACTGGACGGCCCCGCCTCACCACCCCGGTTCTCGGCATGGGATTCCGCATCGGGTTGGCCGAGAACGACGTCCGCGGGCTGATCAGGTTCCGGAATACCATTGCGCCAACCCAGCACCCGCCGATTTCCGGTATCGGCCACCCAGAACGTCGTTCCGACCATACCGATCCCGAACGGCCAGTACATGCCCCATGCCGAGCACTCCCCGCCCCGGTTCATCTCGACCGAACTCGGATCCGGCTGGCCGAGGATGTGATCCGGGGCGGTGTCGCTGGTCTGCGGCACTGTGTCCCACACCAGGATTCGGTGGTGCCAGGCGTCGGCCACGACCAGTCGCCCGTCGTGCACCAGAACACCGGTGGGAAGGTGCATCCCGCGTTCGGGCCCGCGACCGCCGGCGGCCGGCCCCTCGGTGTCGCCGTCGGGCTGGCCCAGCACCACATCGGCGGGCTGCTCGTCGGACTCCGGGACGGTGTGCCAGATCAGCACCCGGTGATTACCCGAGTCTGCGGCCACCAGGTGATCGTCGGAGACGAACACCCCCCGCGGCGAGTACATCCAGGCCATGGAGGGTTTGGCTGCCGGCAGAGCCAGTCCGCCCGGGGCCGGGGCGCCCAGCCAGACGTGCGGCGCCCACCCATCGGTCAGATTCCCCGAGGGGACCACGTCGCGGCGTGTCCCCAGGCCGCTGACGTTATGACGGACGGTGTATCGACTCATGCTCGAACCATCATCGAGGGACCATCATCGGGACACGCGCACCCAGACGTCGCCGTCGTCGACCCGAAGCGGCAACTGCTCGAGTTGGGCGCCGGGAGCGCTGAGGCACTCCCCCGAGGTCGCGTCGTAGCAGAAACCGTGCCAGGGACAGGTCAGCGTGCCGTTGCTGACATCGAGAACGGCGTCGGTCAGCGGCAGCGCCTCGTGAGCGCACTCGTTGCGGTAGGCCGAGAGCCGCTGCCCGAGGTTGACGACGATGACATCAACCGACCGGCCCGCACTGGTCAGCGTGGCGGTGGAGAGGTCATCGACGGGCAGGTCGGCGGCCGCACCCAGCCGCACCCAACCTTCAGCGGCCGGATCCCGACCGCTGAATAGCGACTCCACCGAGATCAGCGTGGGGCTCGGCTCGTCTTTGACGACCTCGACCGTCGTAATGGCCGGAACACCTTGCACCAGAGCTTCTTCGACGAGAGTGCGCAGCGTCACCGAGGACATCGAGCAGCCGTTGCACGCGCCTTCGAGCCGGACGAATGCGGTGCCGTCCTCGATGCGCACCAGTGACACATCGCCACCGTGGCTGTGCAATTGCGGCCGCACACCTTCGAGCACCTGGTTGGCATTGGTCACCGGGTCCGGCCGCACGATGCCGTGCAGGGTCAGCAGCAGACGAACCACTGGATCGTCGACCAGACCGAAGAGCACCTGGCGAGCGGCCTCGTCCTCCCGCAGCCGGCGCACGATGGTCACCAGACCGGCCTTGTGGACGGCCTCGACCGCGTCCTGCAATTCCTCGGCCACCTTGCGGGCGGCCGGATCCAGATCCTCCAGCGCGGTGACGGCGTCGTCGACGCGCTTGGCCAGATCCTCGAACGTCGGCTCGACGGTGCCCATCTGCGTCACTCCTCTTCACCTTCGGTGCGGTTCAGCGCAGAGGATCGGGAGATCTCGTCGAGCACCCCGCGCACGGTGCGCATCGAGTCGTGATCACCGAACTCCTCGAAGATGAAGCGGGCCTCGTACAGCTTGGCCTTGGCCTGGTCGAAGTCGCCGAGATGCGCCAGCACATTGCCCTGGTTGGCCAAGACCCTCGCCCGGCCCAGCGGGTCGATGTCGCGGTCGCGGGCCTGCAGGACCGCCTCGTAGAGTTCGACCGCTTCGACCAGGTTGTCCACCTGGTGGCTCGACGGGGTGTAGACCAGCGAGTTGGCCAGGTTCAACTGCACGCTGGCCCACTGCTCCGGGTAGTCCTCGCGGGTGTAGACCTTCAGTGCCGAGCGCAGCGACTGCGCGGCCACTCCGAGGCGCAACTGACCGGAGGCCTCGGTCATCGGCATGGTGAGGTAGGCGGTGGCGAGGTCGGCATGCGCCGCGGCCCACAGCAGTGGCGCCTCCTCGCGAAGTACCAGTTGAAGCGCCGAATGGTAATGCGGTATCGCGCGGTTCAGCAGGTCCGGGCGGTCCACCGCCTGCTCGTGAAGCACACCGGCCAGAGTCAGGTGCACTTCGGCGCGCGACACCCGCAGGTCCTCGGCAGCCCCGAGGGCGCGCAGAGCCTGCTCGAATCGGGACACGCCCTCGCCGGGGTCGGCGTGGGCGGCGATCGACCCGGCGGCGCCGAGCAGCACTCCGAGCAGCGGTGGGGATGCGTCAGCGGCGGATTCGGCGGCCCGGTCCAGCATCGCGACGGCAGCCGCGGGGTCGCCCTCGTCGAGGGCCTTGCTGGCGTGGGTGGACAGCACGACCGCGGCCAACTCGCCGGTGGCCCCGCCGAGTTCGGGCGGGGTGTCGCTGCGGCCCACGGCGAACAGCACCACGTCGACCAGGACGCCGAATTCGCCGAGCGCCGAACGGAGTTCGGCCGGATCCTCGGCATCGGGATCCATGACGAACCGGTTGTAGCGGGTGACCGGGTCATCCCCGGTCAGTTGCGCCAGCGCGCCGTCGCGGTCCCCGGCCAGCGCCAGTTCGTGCGCCCGCAGAGCGAGGGGCCACTCGGGCAGCCGACCGGCAAGCAGTGCCGACCGGGCCTCCTCGGTGTCGGCCGCGGCCGGAATCAGCATGTAGCCCAACGGCAGTGGGAAGGCGCCCAGCGGCTGCGGCCGGACCGCGAGCACGGCCGGATCGCCGGAGACGCCGGCGTCGACGACACCGATAGGGTCGGTCACAGAACTCCTTTGGTGAACGGTCTCATCCGTGTGGCGGCCCGCCGCCGATATCGCGATCGGCCGCCCGCCGGATCAGGTCGGCGGCCAGCTCCGCGCGTGCCTTGGTGTGGTGGGTGTTGATTCGTTTGCGAACCACGCCGTCGGCGAAGACGACGACGATCTCCACCGCCCAGCGGCCCCTTTCCTCCACCACCACGGTCTGCACGTCCAGGGCGGTATCGGTGGAGGTCTCTCGGTCGTCAGTCATCGTCACTGCCGGGGTATCCCCTGATCACGCAGCGGAATACGCAGCGCCTTGTGCTCATCGTCCCAGAATGCCGCACGGACGCCGGCAGGAAAACCATCGGCGTGCCCCTCCTGAATCAGCACCGAGTGGATCAGTACGGCCCGGTCCCCGGCCGGGTTGCGCTGTTTGAGTAACAGGCCACCGCTACTGGGGCCGCGAAGCGGGTACAACCACAGTTCGCCGTCGCGCGGCACGGCCGCCATGGCATCAGAGGGAAAGCGGCTTGCCGCCAGGGCCGCGTCCAGCCGCAGATAACCGTCGGCGCTGATCTCCACACTGACCTCCCCGGCGGTGCGCGGGCGCAGCGGACCCAGGAAGTCACGTTCGATCAGCTCGATCACCTGCTCCATGGCGGTGTCGACCGGCTCGGACAGGTCGGCGCCCATCTCCATGGCGGCCGCCTCGATCAGGAACACCGTGATATCGGTAGGGCAGGCGTCCCCGAGCGCCCACCGGGCGAACGGAATGGCGTGGTCCCACCGGAACGAGTGGGTGTGCAGGCCCTGCAACGGCGGCAGGTCGGTCAGTTCCGCACCCGGCACCCGGTAGATCGTTCCCGGCTCGGCGCCTGTCGCCGAGGCGTCGACGATCACGACCCGCTGCGCTCCCCGCATCTGAAAGCCGACGTCCATGCCGGCGGTACCCCCGTCGACCAACTTGGCGCCCGCGGGCACTCCGCGGTCCCACAGGTGCCGGATGAGAACCGGCCCCACCCCGTCGTCACCGCGCAGCAGGTTGCCGCAGCCCACGACGAGGACCGCACACCCGGGCGGTTCGAGGTCGAGGGGAGGGGGTTGGACACTCGAACCGCCTGGGCTGCTGCAACTTTCACTGGAGTCTGCTGTCACACCATTCCGTTGATGACGAACTTCGACAGCTCCTTGCCGGTCTTGCCGTCATAGGCATGCACGGTGCAGACCAGGCAGGAGTCGAAGCTGCGGGCGACGTGGCCGAGTTCGACCGGATCCTCCGGGTCGACGATCGGCGCCCCGACGAAGGCCTTCTCCATCGGACCCAGCACGTCGCCGCCGTCGCGAGGGCCGATGTTCCACGCCGTCGGAGTGATGACCTGGTAGTTCTTGATCTTGTTGTTCTCGATCACGATCCAGTCGGCCAGTGACCCCCGGGCCGCCTCGGTGGCGCCGAAGCCCTTGCCCTCGGCGTACTCGGTGGGCTTGCTGTAGAAGCTCTCCTTGAGGTTGAGCTGATCGAGCCAACCGCGCACCCACTTGAAGTACTTGGGCGCCTCGTGCAGGCGGGCCAACTGGCGGGTCAGCACGCTGGGCCCGATCTTGTTGTAGATGTCGAGGAACAGCGGGTCGTTGTCCTGGTGGGAGGCGGCGTTCGGGCCGGCCGCGGCCATCCGGCGGGCCAGCGGCCCGGTCTCCAACGGCAGGTGGCCGAAGCCCTCCACCTCGTAGCGCGGCGACTTGGCCCAGCTGTACTTGCCCTGGGTCTTGGCCTTCTCCGGGTCGATCGGGATGGTCTCCCCTTCGAACGGATGCAGCGGACGGCTGCCTTCGTAGAAGGAGTGGGTGACGTCCTCGCTGACCCGGGACTGGTCGAAGTCGTGCCACTGCCCGCCGGCGAAGACGCCGCCACGGCCGATCAGGGCGGCGTTGCGTCCCTCGATGGTCGGCCGCTGATAGAGCGTCGGGTCGAAGTAGGTGCCCATCGAGATGTAGTTGCCGACGCCCTGGCCGTACTTGTCCAGGCCGACGTCCTGCGAGTAGCGGATCAGGAAGCCGATGTCGCTGTTGCGCTGCGACTCGTTCTCGTCGACCCAGGCGAGCACGTCCTCCCAGGTCTTGTTCTCCAGCCAGCGGTCGATGCTGCAGCCCAGCAGTTCCGGCTCCAGCCAGTTGTCCTTCCAGTTCTCCAGGATCGCGATGGAGCGGGTCACGTCGGACAGCGTCGCCGCGCCCATCACGCCGCCGGGCACCATGAAGCTGGAGTGCGGCCACTGCCCACCGAAGATGGCGTAGACCTCGACCGGCTTCTGGGAGAGCACCACACCCTTCTGGTAACTGGTGCCCACGTACGGGGCATAGCGGCGCACCGCCTCGTCGTACATCGAGGACTTGGCGTAGTTCTTGTTCGTCAGGTCGATGGCGAACAGCGCGTAGTAGTAACGCGGGATGGACTGCAGCGTCTCGCAACCCTGGGCGATATTGCGCACCAGGGTGGCGTTGGGCGGCATGGTGGTACGCCACGCGGTGTCCAGGGCGTAGGCCGACTTGTACAGGTGGCTGCCGCCGCAGATGCCGCAGATGCGCGGACAGACGATGAGCCCGGCCTGCGGGTCCTTGCCGCGCAGAATGATTTCGAAGCCACGGAACATCGCGGCCTCGGTCCAGGCCGAGGTGACGACACCGTCTTCGATGGTCACCCGGACGTCGAGGTCGCCCTCGACGCGTCCGAGCGGGCTGACGTGCAGATCCATGGATGTCATTGCTCAAGTCCTCCAGAAAGTTGTTTGTGGTCGCCGGAAAATCGGGTTCAGCGGGGCGTGGGCTAGACCACGAACATGTCTTCTTTGGACCACTGCGGCGCAGCGATCCGGGCTGCCGCGGAGGCGGCCATGTAGGACAGCTTCTTCGTGCCCGTCCCGGTCTCCTTGGGGATGACCCCGGCGACCTTCTGGGTCTTGAACAGCGTTCCCGGGGCGAGGTCGAAGTGCGGGAATTCCGGTTCGGTGCAGCCGTAGCAGGGCTGGCCGGCGCGGGTCTTCGAGGACTGCCGGTTCCACAGGATGCGGTTGCAGGGCGAGTGAGTCATCGGGCCGCGGCAGCCGAACTCGTAGAACAGGCAGCCGGTGCGGGTGCCCTCACCGAAGGACATCGTCGACTGCTTGTACTCGTAGAACTGCACGCGGGTGCAGCCGGTCTGGGTGAAGGTCTTGAAAAACGTCTCGGGCCGCTGCAAATCGTCGAGAGTGATGTCGCCGAGGCGCCCGGTGGCCAGCGCGACGAGGATCTGGGTGATCCAGTCGGGGTGCGCGGGGCAGCCGGGGATGTTGATGACCGGGAGCCCGGCTTTGGACGTGAAGTTCGGGCCGAGGAAGCCGCCCTTGTTGCGCTTGTGGAACTGCAGACCGGTCGATGCCGAGGGGTTGGGCTCCATCGCGGGGATCCCGCCCCAGCAGGCGCAGTCGCCGATGGCGACGACGACGTCGGCCTGGCTGGCCAGTTCGGTCACCCAGTCCTTCATCGGGCGGTCGGCGAACATGTCCATCCGCCCGGTGCCGTTGGGCGCTTCGATGACCGAGCCCTCGAACACGAAAATGTCCATTTTCCGGGCACCCGAGGCGCAGTCACGGAAGATCTGCTGGGCCTGATTGCCGAGTTCCAGACCGAGCGAGGGGTGCCAGATCACCTCGAGTCCGAAGTCGACGATCAGGTCGACGACATTGGGTTCGTCGGCGTTGAGGAACGACATGGTGTTTCCACTGCACGCACCTCCCTGAAACCATAGAACAGACGCCATGGCAGAACTCCTCTCAGAACCTCTCGGGACAAAGCCCCGGGCGAAGCCGACATCGGGTGCAGGCGACGGCAACCCGCGAGACCCCAACTGCGTGGGCGCAAGCCGTCATGCAGATCTCCCGGTCATCAGTGGTCGGTTCTTCGAGAGTAGCGCCGGATGCTGGCGTTGGGAATGACTTCCGGCAGCGAAACACGCCGGAAACGCCACGGATTCACAGGATTCGGCGATCCGGGCACTGATCCAAGCCTTACCTAACCGTCACTGGTCGAGCGGAACCGTCACGGTCACGGTGGTGCCCGCACCGGGCTGTGACCGGACCTCGAACGCGCCCCCGACGAGGTCAGCCCGCTCGGCCATCGAGAGCATTCCGTAGCCACTGCTCGGCAATTCCAGGCCTGCGCCAAGCGCGCTCGCTCCCCGGGCGGTGTCGAACCCGACACCGGTGTCGGCAATCTCGAGTCGGGCGATGCGGTCGCGCACGGAGAAGCTCACCGTCGCCACCAGTGCGCGGGAGTGCTTGACGACGTTCTGCACGCCCTCTTGGGCGATGCGGTAGAGCGCGACCTCGATATGTTCGGGGAGGCGCTGGTCATCGAGCGCCAATTCCAGGTCGACCTCCGGGGTCGAGGCGGCCAGGCTGGCCAGCCCGCCGGCCAGGCCGAGGTCATCGAGCACCGGCGGGCGCAGCCCGCTGATCGCCGCCCGCGCCTCGCCCAGGGTGAGGTCCACCAGATCGCGCGCCTTCTCCAATTGCTCTGCCGCCGAGGCCTGTTCGCCGGCGTCGACCGCACGCGCCGCCGCATCGAGCCGGTAGGTCAGGCCGACAAGACGCTGCGAGATGCCGTCGTGGATGTCACCGGCCACCCGGCGCCGTTCGCCCTCCTGCGCGGCGATGACCTGCTCGGCGAAGTTCTCGTGCGCCCGCTCTCGGGCGGTGAGCTGGCGGTGCAGCCGGGCCTGGTGCAGCGCGCCGGCGATCAACCGGCCGATGACGAGCAGTAGTTCGATGTCGCGCGCCGTGAAGTCCCGCCGCGAGATGGTGTGCACGTTCAGCACGCCCACAAGGCCGCCGGGCTCGGTCTCCATCGGCACCGATGCCATCGACGTGAAGTCCTCCCCCCGCAGCGCCGCGATGGGCAGATACCGCGGATCGGCCTCCTTGTCGTGGGCGATCACCACCGGCTCGCGATGGCTTGCCACCCAGCCCGACACCCCCGAGCCCAGCGGCAGCCGGATACGGCCCACCTGTTCGTCGAACGGCGGCGTGGCGCCGGCCAGGGTCAGCGAACTGTCGGTGTCGTCGAGCACATGCACGAAACAGACATCGGATGCCGTTGCGGCAGTGATCATCCGGGCCACCGCCGCGGCCATCGGCTCGACGCCGGGGCCGCTGGAGGTCGCGGCGATGATGTCGAGCAGTAGCGCCACCTCCCGGTCGGCGTCGACCAGGCTGTGCACGGCCTGCGGGCTGACCCCGCCACTGACACCCCCGGTCGAACTCACCGAAAGATGCCTTCCCGCAGGGCGGTTGCGGCCGCACTGGTGCGGTCGCGGACCCCGAGCTTGCGGTAGATGGAACTGAGATGGGTCTTGACCGTCTCCTCGCCGATGACGAGTTTGGCCGCGATGCCGCGATTGGACAGTCCGGTCACCACCAGCGACAAGATCTCGCTCTCCCGCTGCGTCAGGCCCTGACGGGCCCCGGGCCAGAACTGGTCACTCTGCAGGCGGGCCGCGGTCTCGGCCGCGCGCGCGGCCAGACCGGCGTCGATGGCCGTCCCACCGGCCTGCACGCCCTCGAGTTGGCGCACCAACTCGTCGCTGCTGATGCCCTTGAGCAGATACCCCGAAGCACCCACCCGGATGGCCTGGAACAAATACTGCTCGTCGTCGTAGACCGACAGCAGGATCACCTTGCGGCCGGGACGCCGTTCGCGCATCTCGCGGCACAGGTCCAGACCGCTGACGCCCTGCATGCGGACGTCGCAGAGCACGATGTCGGGATCCAACTCGTCGACCACCGTCGTCGCCTTCCCGGCGCCGACCGCCACCCCGACCACCTCGACCCGATCGGCGAACGGCGCGAGCATCGCTTTGAGGCCTTCGATCACCATCTCGTGATCGTCGACGAGCACCACACGCACCGGCATGGGCTAACCGTAAATGCACGCATGGCCGAAGCGAGGGACCGAGTCCCCACGCCCCTCCCCCGGTCGGGGGATGCCCGCCCCCTGACACCGGCCGGATACTTCAGCCATGAGCGTGTTGCAGACTTCGTTCTGGTGGGACCGGTCGGACCGGCCGGCGCATCTGGAGGCGGTGATCTTCTCCGTCGACGCGCTGCTGGCCGACCCTCGCGCCGACGAGCGTCTGCTCGCCGAGGTGGTCTGGGATCTGCACTGCGCCGGAATCCGGGTTGCCGTGGTCACCGCCGGACACTGGCCGGCCGTGCACCGGCCGGTTCGAGAACTACTCGGCGACGGAGCGGTCGAGGTGCTGGTGACCGGCGACGAGGTGAGCCGGCCCAAGCCCGACCCCGAGGTCCACCGGCATGCGTTGTGGCAGCTGGGGGTTCGGGCCGTCGACGCGATGGCGGTCGAGGACTCGGCTGCAGGTCTGCGTTCCGCGATCGCCGCGGGCCTGACCACCGTGGTCGTCACCACCGAAGGCTCCGCCGCCGATGATTTCGCCGGCGCCGCGGCCGTGCTGTCTGGCCGAGAGGCCTCCGAGCAGCTGTCGGTGCACGGATGCCGGCGCATGCTGCTCGGCTCGCAGCGGCTGACCGCCTGACCTCAGAGCCGATTCACACCACCGACAGCGGAAGCTCGTCGACCGGGCTCACGGCCACCACTACCGGTCCGCCGCCGATGTCCGGCCACGAGGCCAGCGACAACCGGCCGTCGGCGGGCTTGATCACCTGGAAGACATCACTGAGCCGCCACTGGTCCCAGTGGGTGATCTTCACGCTTGAGGACTGGCCGCCGGACCCCGTCACCGAGAAGACCGCGATGTCGTTCAGCGGGCCTGAACCGGTGTTGAAGTACTGCGCACCCGGCGTTCCGGCGAGGTCGAAGACCAGGCTGTCGCGGCCGGCCTGCAGGGCGCCGTCGATCACCAACGAGACGTCATAGCCGGTGATGCTGTAGGTGTCGGTACCGCCGCCGCCGTTGGCCGTATACGAACCGGCCGTGCTGTAGACGAAGAGGTCGTTGCCGTTCTTGCCGTCATCACTGGCGTTGACGAAGAAATCGTTGCGGGTGTCGCTGCCGTTGCCGGGGGCGGTCAGCGTCAGTTGCGGTGTGTTCTGGGCAAGATCGTTGGGACTCTTCAGGAGCCGGCGGTTGGTGGCCAACCGGATTACCGACTCCAGGTAGAGGCCAATCGGGTGGGTGGAGGCCGGAACGAACGCGCCAGCCCACCCGGCGTACTTCTCCTGCACGGCATTGTCGAGGTTGATCTGCAGGACGTTGCCGGGGTCGCGCGATCCGATCTGGGCGACGATGTCGCCGGGGTACGGCGGCCACCACGACGTGTTGGCATGCTCGAACTGGAAAGCCCGGGTTCCGAAGTTGATCCCGGCGACGCCGCTGAATTCCGGCAGTTTCGAATCATCGACTGTGAGGGCCTTCAAAGCTCCCATCACCACTGTCAGCCACCCCGTGGGCCCCCCAGCCACCGCTGCCGCAATCAAAGCCGTCGCCGTAGCTGTCCCGGGCTTGGTCGGTTCCACCAGGATGCTCGGCGCGCCGAAGGTGTACACCTGTGTCGCGGCGAGCAGGGCGGTCCTGGTCTCCAGCGACCAGCCGCCGACGGTATCCAGGACCCGATCGCCGCCGGCAAGCACGTCCGACGTGCCCGGCCACAGGTTCCCCGCAGGTGCCAGCAAGTCGCCATACGCCACCATCGCGACGGCGCCGCCCAGGCTGTGGCCGGTGAGAATCAGCTGGGTCTTCCTCCCTTCGCCCTGCGCTTGGAGCATCTGCCCGACCACTTCGGTCATCAGCGGCTCCAGGCTGGCGTAATACCTCGACCACCCGTACTCCCCGGCGTTGGCGATCCAGTCCGCAGGTTCCGAGAAGGGGCTGTTGGAGCCCTCGAAGGAGACGACGTACTGCACCGTCCCGTCGGCGGCGGTCCGTTTGCCGGCGAAGGCGTAGCTCTGTACCGCCAAGCCGTCCTGGACGCCGAAGCCTCCCGCGGCCGGGGAGAAACTGTTCGCGCCCGCACTCGGTCCGCTGACCCCGATCCCCTCCCACCCGGTCGCCTGCACGCTGGTGGTGAAGGCGGCGGCGTTGCGGTGGTCGTAGGCGAGGTTGGAGAATTCGGCGGCCAGCAAGGCATCGCCGTAGGCGAAGTTGGGATTGACGTCGACCTTCACGCAGTCGTCGTCGACGATGGTGGCTGTCGCCGAGGCGAGGACCACCGACGTCACCTGGTCCCCGGCCACCGCCCTGGCCGACGGGGACGACGCGGCGGACTGGGCTCGGGCCGGGGCACTCTTCGGGGTTAGCACCGCGAGGATCTGCAGTTGGAACGACTCCGACACCTCCGCGGTGTGGTCCTCGAGGCACGTGACGATCACCTGTTGCGATGTCTGCCCCGGGGCGAAGGTCAGGATTCCGGACGCCGCCTGGTAGTCGGCGCCCGCCGTGGCGGTCGCGGCGAGTTCGGCCGGTTCCGGTCGCGGGTGCGTCGGCGCACTGACGGTGGCGTACCCGACTGTCACCGTGGACGTGTGCGGCTTGTCCAGTTGCACGGTGAACACGGCCTGCGGGCTGCCCTCCGACACGGTCACATTGGCCACCGACACGGTCGGGATGGCGGGAAACAGGTTGCGGCGCACCAGCAGCAGCGCACCGGAGAGGAAATTCGTGACCGGGCTGGCCGGCAGACCCGAGAGCCAGTTCTCGATGCCGTCGAATAATTGGACCGCGCGCAGGACGACGGTAGCCGCCTGGTCGGAGACGGGAGCACGGGCCGCCGTAGCGAAGGCCGCGCACCCGGCGCACGTTCTGCCCGCCGAATCGGATTGGGAAACAACACTATCCGTCGCTGCTGCGGCAGCGACAAGAGTTCGATCCTCGATTGGCGCGGCCACCGCGGCGGCCGGCGTGGGCGGCACAGTTGGAACCCCCGTCGCGCTCGGCAGCCCCGCGGAGTTGGCACCCGCCGGTGTAGTCAGCGGCGCCGGGGCATGGGACGTGCCGCGTGCGCCCCCACCGGCCAAGGGCCGGCCACGCACCCGCGTCGCGACCCCGGGGGCGGCCGTCTCCTCGGCAAGCGGGTTCGAGGCCCGCGCGGCCGCCGGGGCGGATGCCCGCACCGGATCGTCGACAGCGGCCGCCGGCGGGGCTGGGTGCGCCGTCCGGGGCCCTCGGGCGCCGGCCATCACGGCACCTCGCTTCGGGCCCGTGGCCGCACCGCTGTGTGGGGTTGCTTCGTTCGCCGCTGATACCGCCGCAGAGTCACCTTCGGCTGTGTCGGCCGTGGCGACCCCGTGCGGTCCTGCCAGCGACAGACCCAATGCGAAGGCCGCCGCCCCGACGCGTGCACTGTTAGCGAGCAAGTCGCCCCCGATCGTGACGAGGTCCCCGATCACCGCTGAGCAGAACGACTCAGGGCGTCGGATTCACAGGCTACAACCAGCCACTTGTCAGGAACGCCAAATCTCAGGGTTTCCGGCGCTTAACCGGCCTGGCCGCACGCGGCCAGGCTTGGCCTAACCGGCCTGGCCGCACGCGGCCAGGCTTGGCCTAACCGGCCTGGCCGCACGCGGCCAGGCTTGGCCTAACCGGCCTGGCCGCAAGCGGCCAGGACCAACTCCCGCACACGGGCTGCGTCGGCCTGCCCCTTGGTCGCCTTCATCACCGCCCCGACGATCGCGCCGACCGCCTGGACCTTCCCGCCGCGGATCTTCTCGGCCACATCGGGGTTGGCGGCCAGCGCCTGGTCGACCGCCGTCTGGATCAGCGAATCGTCGCGCACCATCGCCAGGCCGCGGTCGGCCATCACCTGCTCGGGTTCACCCTCGCCGGCGAGCACGCCCTCGACCACCTGGCGGGCCAGCTTGTTGGACAGCTTTCCCGCATCGACGAGGCCGATGACGTTGGCCAACTGGGCCGGGGTGATGGTCAGTTCGTCCAGTTCGATGCCGGCCTCGTTGGCCTTCTGCACCAGGAAGTTTCCCCACCAGGCGCGGGCGGCCTCACTGGAGGCGCCGTGGCCGACGGTGGCGGTGACCAGTTCCACCGCGCCGGCGTTGACCAGGTCGCGCATCACCTCGTCGGAAACCCCCCAGTCCTGCTGAATCCGGTTGCGCACCAGCCACGGAAGCTCGGGAATGGTGCCACGCAGCCGCTCGATGAGTTCCGCGCTCGGGGCAACCGGCTCCAGGTCCGGCTCGGGGAAGTAGCGGTAGTCCTCGGCGGTCTCCTTGGTACGGCCCGGAGAGGTGTGACCGTCCTCGTGGAAGTGCCGGGTCTCCTGGTGGATCGAACCCCCGGAGGCCAGAATTGCCGCCTGCCGGCGCATCTCGTAGCGCACAGCCACCTCTACGCTCTTGAGCGAGTTGACGTTCTTCGTCTCGGTACGGGTGCCGAACTGGCTGCGGCCGTGCGGGCGCAGCGACACGTTGGCGTCGCAGCGCAGCGAACCCTGATCCATCCGGACATCGGATACTCCCAAGGCGCGCAACAGGTCCCGCAGAGCGGTCACGTAGGACCGGGCAACCTCCGGGGCGCGCTCACCGGCGCCCTCGACAGGTTTGGTGACGATCTCGATCAACGGCACCCCGGCCCGGTTGACGTCCAGCAGGGAGGTGGTGGCGCCGTGGATGCGACCGGTGTCGCTGCCGACGTGGGTCAGCTTGCCGGTGTCCTCCTCCATGTGCGCGCGTTCGATGTCGACCCGGAAGGTGCTCCCGTCCTCGAGGGGAACGTCGAGGTGGCCGTTGAACGCGATGGGCTCGTCGTACTGGGAGATCTGGTAGTTCTTCGGCTGGTCGGGATAGAAGTAATTTTTCCGCGCGAACCGGCACCAGGATGCGATCTCGCAGTTCAGGGCCAGGCCGATCCGGATGGCCGACTCCACCGCTGCCTCGTTGAGCGTGGGCAGCGCGCCCGGCAGGCCCAGACACACCGGGCACACCTGGGTGTTCGGCTCGGCGCCGAAGGCGGTGGCGCAGCCGCAGAACATCTTGGTGGCCGTCGACAACTCGACGTGCACCTCCAGACCGAGCACCGGATCGAAACGGGCCACGACGTCGTCGTAGTCGAGGAGTTCGGCGTTCGCGGCGGTCGTCATGGCTCCAAATCCTAGTGGGGCCGCCACCCCCGAAGGTCAGACCCTTCCGGCGACGAACGCCGCGGCGTCGGTGATGGACGGGGGGAACTCGTAGGCGTTGTGGGCGGCGCGGTCGCGGCCGCCGCTGACGCAGACGGGGTCGCCGGGGTTGCACACGTCGATCGCCTTGCCGGCGAACAACCCGGTGGTCGACAACGGGGTTCCGAAACGGTTTGCGGGATTGCCGAACACCGCGACCGCGGCGATCTGGTCGGCTGCCTCCGGTGGCATCGGCGGCGCCGACCCGAAGTTCCCGACCGTGTCACCCAGCGGAGGCACGCCGGCCATCATCGAGATCACCGCGGCGCCCTGGGAGAAGCCTCCGAGGACGAATTGTGTTGCCGGGCAGGCGACGGCCGCGGCACCGAGATGGTTCTCTGCGTCAGTCGCGCCGCTGCCGGTGGTGAGGAAGTTGATGCTGGCCGGGTAGTTCACCGGGTACACAGCGAGGCTACGGCCACCGAGCATCGGGGTGAGGGTGTCGATCAGGGCCTGGCCCACCCGCCCGACGCCCGGCGGCTCGCCGGTGCCCCGGGCGAAGACCAGCTCGACGTCAGGACAACCGTCGGCGCTTGCGGGGGGCGCCGCGGCAACCGCCGATCCGCAGAGCATCGCGGCCACCGCCGCCAGCGTCACAGTCTTCAGGGGATCAGCCGAGGAACGTGCGAGTTTCGCGGTGGTCGTCATAGCCGTCGATCGTAGTGGGGCGCGGTGCCGCGGAGTCTGCCCAGGCCGGGTAGGTTTCGCGGTCATGAGCAGCGACCAGACCGACACCGTCGACGGTGTCCCCCGCAGCCGGATCGTCCTGGCCTCGATGGTGGGCACCACGGTCGAGTTCTACGACTTCTACGTCTACGCCACCGCCGCAGTGTCGGTGTTCCCGTTCCTGTTCTTCCCCAAGGGCGATCCGACGACCGCCCTGCTCGCCTCCCTGGCCACCTTCGGCCTGGCGTTCGTGGCCCGGCCCGTCGGCTCGGTGCTGTTCGGTCACTTCGGCGACCGGGTAGGACGCAAGGCCACCCTGGTTGGCTCACTGCTGCTGATGGGCATCGCCACGTTCGTGATCGGGCTGCTGCCGACCTACCACCAGGTGGGCCTGCTGGCCCCGGCCCTGCTGGCGCTGATGCGGTTCTGTCAGGGGCTGGCCCTGGGCGGCGAGTGGAGTGGCGCCGCGCTCCTGGCGGTCGAGACCGCCAAACCGGGCCGGCGGGCTTGGGCGGCGATGTGGCCGCAACTCGGGGCGCCGTTCGGGTTCCTGTTGGCCAACGGGGTGTTCCTGGGCCTGTTGATCTGGCTGGGGCACTCCAACGCCAAGCCGGACCTGGATGGGGCGTTCCTGACGTGGGGCTGGCGGATCCCCTTCCTGATCAGCGCGGTGATGGTGGCGATCGGGCTGTATGTGCGACTGAAGCTGACCGAGACCCCGGTGTTCGCCCGCGCCGTCGAACGTGGCGAGCGGGTGAAAACCCCGGTGGCACAGGTCTTCCGCAACAATTGGCGGCAGCTGATCCTGGGCACCTTCGTGATGCTGTCCACCTACACGATCTTCTACATCGTCACCACCTGGGCGCTGAGCTACGGCACCGGCAAGAAGCCACCGGACGGCACTGGGCTGGGCTTCAACTACATCGACTTCCTGAAGATGCAACTGATCGCGGTGTTGTTCTTCGCGGCGACGATCCCGATCGCCGGACAATTGGCCGACCGCTGGGGCCGCCGGCGGACGCTGCTGACGGTGACCGCGGCAATCATGGCCTACGGCGGCCTGTTCGCCGTGCTGCTGACACCCGGCCGGGCCTCGCACGGCTCGGTTCTGGCGTTCCTGATCATCGGTATGACCCTGATGGGCTTCACCTTCGGACCGATGAGTGCCGTTCTGCCCGAACTGTTCCCGACCAACGTCCGCTACACCGGCTCGGGTATCTCCTACAACTCGGCGAGCATCCTGGGGGCTGCGGTAGCACCGTTCATCGCGACCTGGCTGTCGACGAATTACGGTGTCGGTTGGGTCGGGTTCTACCTGCTCTGTGCGGCGACGCTGACATTCATCGCGCTATTGATCATGCGCGAGACCCGCGACACCCCGCTGGATTCGATCGAACCGGTGCCGGTCACGCCCTAGGTGTACTGGGACACCTAGGGCGGACTTCCTGGCGCCGAACGTGAAACCACTGCGGGATTTGTGGCGATTTCTCGCAGAGGATTCACACTCGGCGAGCGCTCAGCCGAAGAAGGCTGCGGCGTCGTCGTAGCGGCTCTGCGGCACCAGCTTGAGGTGCGCGACGGCGTCGGCCAGCGGCACCCGGCCGATGTCCTCCCCGCGCAGCGAGACCATCATTCCGAACTCGCCGGCATGGGCCGCGTCGGCGGCGTTGACGCCGAACCGGGTGGCCAGCACCCGGTCGTAGGCGGTCGGGGTGCCGCCGCGCTGGATGTGGCCTAGGACGGTGACGCGGACCTCCTTGCGGATCCGCTTCTCCACCTCGTGGGCCAACTGCTGGGCCACCCCGGTGAACTTCTCGTGGCCGAACTCGTCGACCCCGCCGTGCCGCATCTCCATCGAGCCCTCCGCCGGTTTGGCGCCCTCGGCGATCACGCAGATGAAGTGCGACATCCCCCGCTGGAAACGCTGCTTGACCAGCCGGCACACCTCCTCGACGTCGAAGGGCTGCTCGGGGATCAGCGTCATGTGCGCACCGGAGGCCAGTCCGGCGTTCAGCGCGATCCAGCCGGCGTGCCGACCCATCACCTCGACCAGCATCACACGCTGATGGGACTCCGCGGTGCTGTGCAACCGGTCGATCGCCTCGGTGGCGATCATCAACGCGGTGTCATGCCCGAAGGTGACATCGGTGCAACTGATGTCGTTGTCGATGGTTTTCGGCACACCGACGACCGGCACGCCTTCCTCGGTGAGCCAGTGCGCGGCGGTCAGGGTGCCCTCGCCGCCGATCGGGATCAGCACGTCGATCCCGTTGTCCTCCAACGTTTGCTTGATCTCGTCGATCCCGGCGCGCAACCGCTCCGGATTCGTCCGCGCGGTCCCCAGCATCGTGCCGCCCTTGGCGAGCAGGCGGGCGTTGCGGTCGTCATTGACGAGCTGAATGCGCCGGTTCTCCAGCAGGCCGTTCCAGCCGTCCTGGAACCCGACGACCGAAGAGCCGTAACGGGTGTCGCAGGTGCTCACGACCGCGCGGATGACGGCGTTGAGGCCCGGGCAGTCGCCACCGCCGGTGAGAACTCCGATTCGCATGGGCTCCATCTAACCTGTTGGACAGCCGATGCGGCGGGCTTCCCCCGACTTCCGGTGAGGATCTCAGAACGGGAGATCGCCGGATGCAAAGCGGTCGGTGACATCTCCCACCAGGTCGGGGTCATAGGGGTCGAGAACCAGCGGCCGGGTCGCCGCGGCGAGGTTCAGCCGATCCATCTCGATCCAGATGACGTTGGGGCTCGTGGTCAGTTCGAAGAAGTACATCCGGTTGGTCAGGTCGGTCACCGTCCGGTACTCGGTGTTGTACACACCGAAGTCGCCATACGGTGCGCCGAAGGGAACCGACACGTTGCGCATGACGGCCATCACCCCGGCGACGGCTTCGCGCTGGGACGTCGGCGCGGGCAGTAGCGCCGAGTAGTAGGCGGCCCGCTGGAAACGGTCCACCGCGTTGACGTTGCCGGGTAATGGCATATCCCTGCTGGGGTGTGAGAAGTCTTGGCGGGACAGCAGTTCCAGCTGTTCGTCATAGGTCGGGTCGTTGGTCATCAAGGTGAACTGCCTGCCGTGGTGAATGACCCGGCCGCCCTGCGCGAACTCGATGATCGCCGAGTCGCCACCGGCATCCTCGATCGCGAGATGGAGGTTGGCGTCGTGGCCATGGGCGCTGACCATGAGCACGTCGACGGCGTCCATCAGGGTCAGCGCCTCCTCGACGGTGCCCGCCTGATCCAGCAGGTACTGCAACCACAGTCCGGCCTGGACACCGGGCTTCCCCGGATCGCGGGTCCCGAAGTCGGTGGCCTCCAGGTACAGGCCGTGTCCGGCCAGACCGGCGGCATTGAGCCCGTCGACGGTGCCCATCCCGTAGATCGTGGTGACCAGGCTGGCGTACCGGCTGGTCCAGCGCAGCGGGTTGGGGTCCTCGGTGATACCGGCCGGGTGTACGCCGTCGCGTTCACGTCCGGCCGGAAATGCCACGATCAGCGGCTGGGTCGACTCCGGCCAGTCCATGCTGCGGCCGGTGAGAACAGCGAGATCATTGGTGTTCCACAGGACCCGGGTGCACATGCCGTCAGGCTAGTGCCACTCAGATCGGCGTGGGCAGCGATCCGCGGGCGGCTTCGTAGGCCGCGCCCACCCGGTAGAGCCGGTCGTCGGCCATCGCCGGCGCCATGATCTGCAGGCCGACCGGCAGGTTGTCGTCGGCCGACAGCCCGGAGGGCACCGACATCCCGCAGTGCCCGGCCAGGTTCAGCGGCAGCGTGCACAGATCGAACAGGTACATCGCCAGCGGGTCGTCGACTTTTTCCCCGAGCCGGAAGGCCGTGGTGGGAGTGGCCGGCGAGACCAGGACGTCGACCTGGGCGTAGGCCGCGTCGAGGTCGGCGGCGATCAGGGTGCGGACCTTCTGCGCCTGGTTGTAGTAGGCGTCGTAGTAGCCGGCCGACAGCGCGTAGGTGCCGATCATGATGCGGCGCTTGACTTCCGGCCCGAAACCGGCGGCCCGGGTCAGCGCCATCACCTCCTCGGCGCTGTGGTTGCCGTCGTCGCCGACACGCAGGCCGTAGCGCATGGCGTCGAAGCGCGCGAGGTTGCTGGACACCTCCGACGGCAGGATCAGGTAGTACGCCGACAGCGAGTAGTCCAGGTGCGGGCAGTCGACCTCGCGGACTTCCGCGCCGAGATCCGCCAACTGCGCGACGGCGTCGTTGAACGACGCGAGCACCCCGGACTGGTAGCCCTCGCCGGAGTGCAGTTGCTTGACCACGCCGACGCGCACGCCGGTGAGGTCACCGGAGGCACCGGCCAGGGCCGCGCCCACCACGTCGGGGATCGGAACCTCGGTCGAGGTCGAGTCGCGCGGGTCGTGCCCGGCGATGATCGCGTGCAGCAGTGCGGTGTCGAGCACCGTGCGCGCACAGGGACCGCCCTGGTCGAGCGAGGAGGCGCACGCCACCAGGCCGTACCGGGACACCGTGCCGTAGGTGGGCTTGACGCCGACGGTCGCGGTCAGCGCGGCGGGTTGGCGGATCGATCCGCCGGTGTCCGAGCCGATCGCCAGCGGAGCCTGGAAGGCCGCCAGTGCGGCGGCGCTGCCCCCGCCGGATCCGCCCGGCACCCGGTCGGTGTCCCACGGATTGCGGGTGGGGCCGAAGGCGGAGTTCTCGGTGGAGGAGCCCATGGCGAACTCGTCCATGTTGGTCTTGCCGAGGATCGGGATGCCGGCTTCGCGGATGCGGGCGGTCACCGTCGCGTCGTACGGCGACACCCAGCCCTCGAGAATCCTCGAGCCACATGTGGTCGGCATGTCGGAGGTGGTGAAAACGTCCTTGAGTGCCAACGGAACTCCGGCCAGCGGCGAGGGCAGGTCGTCACCGGCGGCAACCTTGGCATCCACCTCGGCGGCGGCGGCCAGCGCCTGATCCGAGGCGACGTGCAGGAACGCGTGGTAGCGCTCGTCGGTGGCGGCGATCTGATCCAGGCACGCCTGGGTGACCTCGGTCGAACTCAGTTCTCCTGCAGCGATTTTCACCCCGAGCGTGGCGGCATCGAGGCGGACGAGTTCGGCGCTCACTGTTCCTCCCCCAGGATCTGCGGGACGACGAAGCGGCCGTCCTCGGCAGCGGGAGCCTCCGCCAGCGCCTGCTGCTGGGTGAGGCTGGAGCCCGCGACGTCCGGGCGGGTGACGTTCTCGGTCTTGAGCGGGTTGCCGGTCGGCGTGACGCCGCTCGCATCGACGGCCTGGATCTGGCCGACGTAGCCGAGGATCGCATCGAGCTGGCCGGCGAAGCCGTCGATTTCCTCATCGGTCAGCGCCAGGCGGGCCAGCTTGGCGAGCTTGGCGACATCTTCCCGGGAGATTGTGGACACGGGTGACCAGCCTAGCGGCGGTGACGACGCGGGCCGGTACGGCCGGGGGCAATGACGGCCGTGGGACTAGCGGCCGAGTAATTCGTAGGTGACCCCGAGCGCACGATAAGTCGGCTCGGCACGTCTGTCGCATGTGATCAGCGGCAACCGGTGCTCGCGGGCAGAGGCCGCCACCAGTCCGTCGTAGACCGACCCGCCGGCCAGTCCGAGCGCGGCGAATTCCCGTAGCAGCGCCGTGGTGTCGGTTGCCGACAGAAAACGGGAGTCCGGGAAATTCGTCAGTTCGAGGTGCAGTGCCGTCGCCGGGTCAAGGCGCTGCGGTGCCGGTAACCGGGTGAGAACCGAGAGGAATTCCACCGCGGCATGCCCTGACATTCCGCGGCGGCACGTCAGCAGTCTGGCCTTGGCCGCCCCGTGGAACGGGTTCTCCCGTTGCACCAGCGCAAGGGCCGCGCTGGTGTCGAGAAGCACGTGCTCAACGCTGGTCGGCAAGCCGCAACTCCCTGACCGCGTCCGCATCGAGTTCCGGCCCGCCGTTGGGAAGCAGCAACAGGCCACCCTCCTCGTCGAGTTCGTGGGTGACCGGGCTCTCGATCCGGATGGCCGCGCCGTCGAGGGATATCTCGACTTCTCCCGCGGTGATGCCAGCCTGTTCTCGCAGCAACTTGGGTATTACCAAGCGCCCGGCTTTATCGATGGTAGTGCGCATGGCATAAGATTACCATCTCAGTGGTATCGGGTGGATCGGCGCCATCGCCGACATGCCCGCCGCCGCACCCTGTGCAACAGTGGGCGCGTGCGTTCGTATCTGCTGCGGGTGGAACTCGAGGACCGGCCCGGCACCCTCGGGTCGCTGGCCGTGGCGCTGGGTTTGGTGGGTGCGGACATCCTGTCGCTGGACGTGGTGGAACGCGGCGAGGGCTACGCCGTCGACGATCTCGTGGTCGACCTGCCCGCCGGGGCCATGCCGGACGCGTTGATCACCGCGGCCGAAGCACTTCAGGGGGTCCGGGTGGAGGCCATCCGCCCGCATACCGGCCTACTGGAGGCCCACCGTGAACTCGAACTCATCCAGCACGTCGCCGCGGCAGGGCACGCGGAGAAACTGCAGGTGCTCGTCGACGAGGCGCCGCGGGTGCTGCGGGTGGGGTGGTGCACGGTGGTGGAACTCACCGACACGGGTCCGCGCCGGGTGGTCGGCAGTGCGGGAGCACCCGAGACGCAGGCCGCCGCGACGCCGTGGATGCCGATCGCCACGGCGACGGCGTTGGACATCAACGCGGAGTGGGTGCCACAACTCTGGCAGGACATGGACACCTCGCTGGCGGCGGCGCCACTGGGGGATCCGGGGACCGCGGTGGTGCTGGCCCGTCCGGGCGGCCCGCAGTTCCTGCCGTCGGAGGTGGCCCGCCTGGGCTATCTGGCCGGGATCGTCGCCAACCTGGTCCGCTAGTCCGCCGCCTGATCGCCCCCGTCCTCTGGCCCGCCCGGGGGCGGGCCCCCGTCCAGCAGCGATCGGAACCCGTCCTCGTCGAGAATCGGCACCCCGAGTTCCACGGCCTTGTCGTACTTGGAGCCCGGTGCGTCGCCGGCGACCACGAACGACGTCTTCTTCGAGACCGATCCGGCCGCCTTGCCGCCGCGAATGAGGATGGCCTCCTTGGCCTCGTCGCGGGAGAAGCCGGCCAGCGACCCGGTGACCACGATGGTCAGCCCCGCCAGCGTGGGCTCGATGTCGGAGTTACGTTGGTCGGCCATCCGCACCCCGGCCGCACGCCACTTGTCGACGATGGCCCGGTGCCAGTCCACGTCGAACCATTCGCGCAACGCCGCAGCGATCGTGGGGCCGACCCCCTCGACGTCGGCACGCTGCTCCTCGCCGGCGTCCATGATCGCCTCGAGGCTGCCGAAGGCCGTCGCCAGCGCCCTGGCCGCGGTGGGGCCGACGTGGCGGATGGACAGTGCCACCAGGATCCGCCACAGCGGGCGATCCTTGGCCTGCTCAAGGTTGCGCAGCAACCGGTTGGCGTTGGCGGACAGCGCGCCGTCCTTGGTGCGGAAGAAGTCGCTCCTCATCAGGTCGTCGGCGGTCAGGGCGAACAGGTCGCCCTCGTCGGCGATGACGTCAGCGGCCAGCAGAGCCGTGGCCGCCTCATAACCGAGGCCCTCGATGTCCAGGCCGCCACGCCCGGCGAGGTGAAAAACCCTCTCCCGCAACTGCGCCGGGCACGACCGGGCGTTCGGACAGCGGATGTCGACGTCGCCTTCCTTGGCCGGGGCGAGCAGGGTCCCGCACTCCGGGCAGTGGGTGGGCATGACGAACTCGCGTTCGGTGCCGTCGCGCAGATCGACGACGGGTCCGAGCACCTCCGGGATCACGTCGCCGGCCTTGCGGATCATCACGGTGTCACCGATGAGCACGCCTTTGCGTTTGACCTCCGAGCCGTTGTGCAGGGTGGCAAGGCTGACGGTGGACCCGGCGACCCGCACCGGGGTCATGAACGCGAACGGGGTGACCCGCCCGGTGCGGCCGACGTTGACCCGGATGTCGACGAGTGTGGTCTGGGCCTCCTCCGGCGGGTACTTGTAGGCCACCGCCCAGCGTGGTGCGCGGGAGGTGGCGCCGAGGCGGCGCTGTTGAGCGAAGTCGTCGAGTTTGACGACGATGCCGTCGATCTCGTGCTCGATGGTGTGCCGGCGCTCGCCCCAGAAGTCGATGCGCTCGCGCACCGCGGGAAGCCCGCTGACCCGGGCGGTGTGCGGGGAGACCGGCAGACCCCAGGCTTTCAGAGCGGTGTAGGCGTCGTGCAGGGTCGTCGGCCTGAACCCCTCGGCGCGACCCACTCCGTGGCAGATCATCCGCAGCGGTCGACGGGCGGTGACGGCCGGGTTCTTCTGGCGCAGCGATCCCGCCGCGCTGTTGCGGGGGTTGGCGAACGGCGGCTTGCCGGCCTCGACGAGGCTGGCGTTGAGGTTCTCGAAGTCGGCCACCATGAAGAACACCTCACCGCGGACCTCGAGTACCGCGGGAATCGGGAATTCCTCTGAGCCGGTGAGGGTTTCGGGGATGTCGACGATGGTGCGGGCGTTGAGGGTGACGTCCTCCCCCACCCGGCCGTCGCCGCGGGTGGCGGCGCGCTCCAGCCGTCCGTCCCGGTAGACCAGTGCGATGGCCACCCCGTCGACCTTGAGCTCGCACAGGTACTGCGGGTCCGGGCCCAGTTCGTTCTCGACGCGGGTGGACCACGCCTGGAGTTCCTCGGCGTCGAACACGTCGTCGAGGCTGAGCATCCGTTCGAGGTGTTCGGCGGCGGTGAACTCGGTGGCGAAGCCGGCGCCGCCGACCAGTTGGGTGGGCGAATCCGGCACCCGCAGTTCGGGGTAGCGCTGCTCCATCGCGGCGAGTTCGTTGAACAGCCGGTCGAATTCGGCGTCGGAGACGATCGGCGCGTCTTTGACGTAGTACCGGAACTGGTGCTCGCGGACCTCGTCGGCGAGTTCCTGCCAGCGGCGGCGCACATCGGGGGCGAGGGGATCGGTCTCCGGATCGACGGGCACCTCCGCAGGCTAGCCGAGAGCGCCGAGTGCCCCATGCCGCAGCGGTCTACTCGCATTTTGGCTGCGAGGTTGGGCACTCGGCGCTGGTTAGATCGCGCTCGGATCCTCCGCGATCGCCGAGGCGGCGCGCTCCACCAAGCCGGTGGCCGCCCGCGCCCAGGCATCGGTGGCCCCGGCCAGCCCGCAGGTAGGGCTGATGCCGACTCGCGTCCCCAGCACCGCGCGCGGGAAGCCGATCCGGTCGGTGACGGCGGCCGCGGCGGCAGCCACCTCCTCGGCCGTGGGCTGGGACTCGGGAGCGGTCGACGGCACCAGGCCCAGGACGGCGGTGCGACCGGAGTCGACGAACGCGCCCAGTCCGTCGAGCCCTTCGGGGCCGAGCATCCCGACGTCGAGCGAAATCGCGTGAATGGCGCTGCGCTGCAACACCGTCCAGGGCAGGTCCGCCGCGCAGCTGTGCAGCATCACCTCGCACCCGACCCGGGCGGCGCAGACGTCCAGCAGGCTGATCGCCAGGGTCTCGTCGACCGGGTGTACCGGGCTCAGCGCGGTGACCCCGCTGATCCGCCCGGCCAGCGCGGCGGGCAGCAACGGCTCGTCGAACTGCACGACCACCGGCGCCGACAGCCGGCGTGCCACCTCGGCGCGGTGGACGGCCATCCCCTCGGCCAGCGACGCCGCCAGATCGCGGACGGCACCCGGATCGGTGATCGCCCGGTGCCCGTTGGACAGTTCCAACTCCACGGCCAGCGTGATCGGGCCGGCGACCTGCAGCTTGACGGTCCGCCCGGAGTCCGCTCCCCCGGCCTTCTCCCAGGCCTCCTCGAGCGCGTCGAGGTCCTCGCCGAGCAGACTCGCCGCGCGCCGGGTGACCGACCCGGGACGGGCGGCGATCCGGTACCCGCGCGGTGCGGTGTCGATGGCGATGTCGACCAGCAGCGCCCCGGCCCGGCCGATCATGTCCGCCCCCACACCGCGGCCGGGGAACTCGGGTAGGTAGGGCAGTCGGTGCAGTTCACCGACGATCACCTCGGCGGCGCGCCGTGGGTTGGTACCCGGCCAGGAGCCGATCCCGGTGGCGGCCGCGAAAACCGTCACCCGGCAACCGGGACGAGGGTGGCGCTGGCCAGGACTTCGTCGCCCCCGGGGTCGGGGCGGTAGACCACCATGGTCTGCCCGGGCGCCACCCCGCGCAGTGGCGCGCGCAGGGCGACGTGCAACAGGTCGTCCACAGCACCGGCGATCCCCGCCGCCACACCGCCGTGGGCGCGGACCTGGACCTCGCACTCGACCAAACCATCGAGCGCGACTCCGGCGGTGAACACCGGATCCCGGCCGGTCAGGCTCCACACGTCGAGGTCCTCGGCACCACCCACCCGCACCGTCCCGGACTCGGCGTCGATGGCGGTGACGTAGCGCGGTTGGCCGTCCGGACCGGGCCCGGCGATGCCGAGGCCTTTGCGCTGGCCGACGGTGAAGCCGTGCACCCCGTCATGGCGGGCCAGCACGGCGCCGCCGGCATCGACGACCGCGCCGGGGCGCACCCCGATCCGGGCGCCCAGGAAGGCCTGGGTATCGCCGGAGGGGATGAAGCAGATGTCGTGGCTGTCGGGCTTGCTCGCCACCGCCAGGCCACGACGGGCGGCCTCGTCGCGAATCGCCGGCTTGGGGGTATCGCCGATCGGAAACACCGCATGGCGCAGCTGCTCGGCGGTCAGCACGGCGAGCACGTAGGACTGGTCCTTGTCAGCATCGACCGCACGACGCAACCGGCCCTCGGAAAGCCGGGCGTAGTGGCCGGTGGCCACCGCGTCGAAGCCCAGCGCCAGCGCCCTGGCCGCCAGCGCGGAGAACTTGATCCGCTCGTTGCAGCGCACGCAGGGGTTCGGGGTCTCGCCGCGTTCATAGGAGGACACGAAGTCGTCGATGACGTCGGCCTTGAACCGATCGGCGAAATCCCAGACGTAGAAGGGGATTCCGAGGATGTCGGCGACGCGGCGTGCATCGGCGGCGTCTTCTTTGGAGCAGCAACCGCGCGACCCACTCCGCAGTGTGCCGGGTGCGTGCGACAGCGCCAGGTGCACGCCCACCACCTCGTGGCCGGCGTCGACCATGCGGGCGGCGGCCACCGAGGAGTCGACGCCGCCGCTCATCGCGGCGAGCACCTTCATCGCAGCCCCGCCGTCGAACTGGCCAGCGCAGCCTGCCGGGCCCGCGCCACCGCCCCGGGCAGCACCCGCAGTGCGGCGTCGACGTCCTCTGGCGTGCTGGTGTGGCCCAACGTCAGGCGCAACGAGCCACGCGCGAGTTCGGGATCGGCACCCATGGCCAGCAGGACGTGGGAGGCCCGCGCCACCCCGGCGGTACACGCCGAACCGGTGGAGCACTCGATTCCGTTGGCATCCAACAGCATCAGCAGCGAGTCGCCTTCGCAGCCGCGGAAGGTGAAGTGGGTGTTGCCGGGCAGTCGCTGGTCACCCTGGGCGCCGTTGAGGACGACGTCATCGATGGTGCCGAGCACCGCGTCGATCAGCCCGTCGCGCAGCCCGCGCAGCCTGGCGGCCGTCTCGTCCAGCGATCCGACCGAGATCTCGGCGGCTGTCGCCATCGCGACCGCCCCGGCGACGCCGACGGTGCCCGACCGCACGTCGCGCTCCTGACCGCCGCCGTGCAGCAGGGGCACGCAGGCCGTGTCGCGGCGCAGCAGCAGTGCTCCCGTGCCGGTGGGGCCGCCGAACTTGTGGGCGGTGAGGCTCATCGCCGAGAGCCCCGACGCCGCGAAATCCGCCGGCACCTGGCCGATCGCCTGGACGGCGTCGCTGTGCATGGGTATCCCGAATTCCGCTGCGATAGCGGCCATTTCGGCGATCGGCATGATGGTGCCGACTTCGTTGTTGGCCCACATGACCGACACCAGCGCGACATCGCCGTGCTCGCGCAGTGCCTCGCGCAGCGCCGACGGCAGCACCGACCCGTCGGCCTCGGTGGGCAGCACGGTGATCTCCGCACCCTCATGGTCGGCCAGCCAGGTGACGGCGTCGAGCACGGCGTGGTGTTCCACCGCGGTGGTGATGATGCGCCGGCGCTGCGGGTCGGCGTCCCGGCGGGCCCAGTAGATGCCCTTGACCGCGAGGTTGTCGCTGTCGGAACCGCCGGCGGTGATGATCACTTCCGAGGGCCGCGCGCCGAGGCGGGCGGCGAGGCTCTCGCGGGCCTCCTCCAGTCGGCGGCGGGCCGTGCGTCCGGCGGAGTGCAGCGAGGAGGCGTTGCCGACGGTGCCCAGCGCAGCGGCCATCGCCTCGATGGCTTCCGCATGCATCGGGGTGGTGGCGGCGTGGTCGAGATAGACCGACCGGATCTGGCTCATGGCCCGTTCAGGATACCGGCGCACGGTTCCCGGCCGAACAAACGCAAAATCCCCCGACACGCCGGGCGTGCGGGGGACTTTGCGTCTGCTCGCGGGCAGAAGAGATTTCAGCCCTTGCGAGCCTTGACCGCCTCGGTCAGCTGCGGCGTCACGCTGAACAGGTCGCCGACGATGCCGTAGTCGGAGATCTCGAAGATCGGGGCTTCCTCGTCCTTGTTCACCGCGACGATCGTCTTCGAGGTCTGCATCCCGGCGCGGTGCTGGATCGCCCCGGAGATGCCCAGTGCGATGTACAGCTGCGGCGAGACCGTCTTGCCGGTCTGGCCCACCTGGAACTGGCCCGGGTAGTAGCCCGAGTCCACCGCGGCACGCGAAGCGCCCACCGCACCGCCCATGGAGTCCGCGAGTTCCTCGACGATCACGAACTTGTCGGCACTGCCGACGCCACGGCCACCGGCCACCACGATGCTCGCCTCGGCGAGTTCGGGACGGTCGCCGGCAACCACAGGCTGCCGTGCGGTGATCCGGGTGGCGTTGGCGGCCGGCGCGGGCACCTCGACGGTGACCAGCTCACCGGCACCGGCGCTGGGCGCCGGCTCGATCGCGCCGGGGCGCACGGTGATCACCGGCACATCGGCGTTGACCTTGGCCTCGACGGTGAACGCGCCACCGAAGATCGAGTGGATGGCGGTGCCGCCCTCCTTGACGTCGACGACATCGGAGAGCACGCCCGAACCGATCCGCGCCGCCAGCCGGCCGGCGACCTCCTTGCCTTCGGCGGTGGCCGGCAGCAGCACGGCCGCCGGACCGGCCGACTCGACGAGCTTCTCCAGCACGTCGACGTACGGCGTGACGAGGTAACGCTCCGCGTCGTCGGACTCGGCGACGTAGATCTTGGCCGCGCCGGCGGCCTTGAGGTCCTCGACCAGCGGTGCGGCGGTGCCGGGGGCACCGACCACCACGGCCGACGGCTCGCCCAGGTGGCGGGCGGCGGTGATGAGCTCGGTGGTGACCTTCTTCACCGCGCCCTCGGAGTGCTCGACGAGCACGAGTACTTCAGCCATGAGTCTCTTCCTTCAGGTGTGGGGGGTCTGGCTAGATGAGCTTCTGCGCGACGAGGTACTCGGCGATCTTCTTGCCGCCCTCACCGTCGTCGCTGACCTTCTCGCCCGCGGTCTTGGCCGGCTTGGGGGTCGACGACAGCACGGTCGAACCGGCGTGCGCCAGGCCCACCTCGTCGGCCTCCACACCGATGTCGGCCAGCGACAGGGTGGTGACTTCCTTCTTCTTCGCGGCCATGATGCCCTTGAAGGACGGGAAGCGCGGCTCGTTGATCTTCTCGTTGACGCTGACCACGGCCGGCAGTGACGCCTCGACGGTGAACACACCCTCGTCGGTCTCGCGCTCGCCGCTGATGGTGCCGCCCTCGACGGTGATCTTGCGCATGTGCGTCAGCTGCGGCAGTCCGAGGTACTCGGCGATGATCGCCGGGACGGCGCCGCCGGTGCCGTCGGTGGCCTCGTTGCCGGCGATCACCAGATCGGTGCCCTCGATGGTGCCCAGAGCGCGCGCCAGCGCCCACCCGGTCTGCACCATGTCGGAGCCGTGCAGGTTGGCGTCGAGCAGGTGCACGCCCTTGTCGGCACCCATCGACAGCGCCTTGCGGATGGCCTCGGTGGCCCGCTCGGGTCCGGCGGTCAGCACGGTGACGGTGCTCTGCCCGCCCGCGGCCTCGTCCTTCTCCTTGATGAGCAGCGCCTCTTCGACGGCGCGCTCGTTGATCTCGTCGAGCACCGCATCGGCGGCGTCCCGGTCGAGGGTCCAGTCACCGTCGGAGAGCTTGCGCTCCGACCACGTGTCCGGGACCTGCTTGATCAGAACCACGATGTTCGTCATGGCTTGTCTGTGTCCTCCTGGCAGGCGTCATGCGGGCCGGGATCGGGCCGCACTGTGGATCAACATCGGCTGTCGGCACCATGTTACTAGCCGGTAACTTACGGTGCTTTGCCTCATGAGGATAGCGCCCCGCGGCGATGTTCCCGCAGGCCCGTCGTCAGGCACAGGGTTCGCGACGGGTTCGCGATTGCGGGGCGGCAAGGTTAGCCTGCCTTGCGATGAGCGCACATCTGACGGACCCCGCCGACGGCGGCCTGCCACTGACCGGCGAGCGCACCGTCCCGGGGTTGGCGGTGGAGAATTACTGGTTCCGCCGACATGAGGTCGCCTACCTCCTGGGTGCCGAACTCTGCGCAGGTCAGGACGTATTAGAGGCCGGTTGCGGCGAGGGCTACGGGGCCGATCTGATCGCCTCGGTGGCCCGCCGGGTGGTGGCCGTGGACTACGACGCGGCGACGGTCGCACACGTGCGCGACCGCTACCCGCGGGTGGCGGTCCTGGCGGCCAATCTCGCCGCCTTGCCGATGCCCGACGAGACCGTCGATGTCGTGGTGAACTTCCAGGTCATCGAGCATCTGTGGGATCAGCCACAGTTCATTACCGAATGCTTACGTGTGCTGCGGCCGGGCGGACTGCTGCTGATCTCGACACCGAACCGGATCACGTTCACCCCGGGCAGCGACGTGCCGGTCAACCCGTTCCACACCCGCGAACTCAACGCCGCCGAACTGCGCGAACTGCTCACCGACGGCGGTTTCCGTGTGCAGTCGATGAGCGGGGTCTTTCACGGCCCCCGCCTGGCCGAGATGGACGCCCGGCACGGCGGTTCCATCATCGACGCCCAGATCGCCCGTGCGGTCGCCGACGCCCCCTGGGACGACGGCCTGCTGGCCGACGTCGCCGCGGTGCGCTGCGACGACTTCGAGATCGTCGAGGAGGGCCTGCGCGACATCAACGGCGTCGCGGCGGCGGCCCGCGACATCAACGGCGTCGCGGCGGCGGCCCGCGACATCAACGACAGCCTGGACCTGTTGGCGATCGCGGTGCGCCCATGACGACGGCTCCCCGCCGGCAGGTGCCCGGTCAGTTCAGCCTGGTGCTGCACACCCACCTGCCCTGGCTGGCGCATCACGGGCGCTGGCCGGTGGGCGAGGAATGGCTCTACCAGTCCTGGGCGGCCTCCTACCTGCCCCTGCTGCGGGTGCTGCGAACCCTGGCCGCCGAAGGCCGCCGCGGCCTGATCACCCTGGGCCTGACGCCGGTGGTCACCGCCCAACTCGACGACCCCTACTGCCTCGACGGCATGCACCGCTGGCTGGCCAACTGGCAGCTGCGGGCGCTGGAGGCGGCTAACGTGCACACCCCCACCGGCGCGGAGCCCGGTACAGCCACCAGCCCGGAGGCATTGCGGCAGTTCGGTATTCGCGAGCATGACGAAGCCAGCCAGGCTCTCGAGGACTTCACCGGGCTGTGGCGCCACGGCGCCAGCCCGCTGCTTCGCGAGCTCATCGACGCCGACACCGTGGAACTGCTCGGCGGACCGCTGGCCCATCCGTTCCAACCCCTGCTGCACCCGCGCCTTCGCGAATTCGCGCTACGGGAGGGCCTGGCCGACGCCGGCCAGCGCCTGGGCCACACACCCGTGGGAATCTGGGCGCCGGAATGCGCGTACGCACCCGGCATGGAGCACGACTACGCCGCCGCCGGAGTCGGCCATTTCATGGTCGACGGGCCGTCGCTGCACGGCGACACCGCGCTGGGCCGCCCCGTCGGCGTCACCGACGTGGTGGCGTTCGGCCGCGATCTGCAGGTCAGCTACCGGGTGTGGTCACCGAAGTCCGGCTACCCCGGCCACGCCGCCTACCGCGACTTCCACACCTACGACCACCTCACCGGGCTCAAACCCGCCCGGGTCACCGGCCGCGGCGTCGACTCCGAGCACAAGGCGCCGTATGACCCGCAGCGGGCCGACCGCGCGGTCGACGCCCACGTCGCCGATTTCGTCGACCTGGTGCGCCAGCGGCTGATCGCCGAGTCCGATCGGCTCGGCCGTCCCGCACATGTGGTGGCCGCGTTCGACACCGAACTGTTCGGCCACTGGTGGTACGAGGGGCCGGTCTGGCTCGAGCGGCTGCTGCGCGCGCTGCCCGAGGCCGGGATCCGGGTGGGTACCCTGCGCGACGCGCGGGAGAACGGCTTTGTCGGCGCGCCCGTCGAATTGCCGCCCAGCTCATGGGGTTCCGGCAAGGACTGGCAGGTGTGGGCCGGGGAGAAGGTGGCCGACCTCGTGCAACTCAACGCCGAGGTGGTCGACAACGCACTCACCTGCGTCGACAAGGCGCTGGCCCAGAACGACTCCGCGCCGGCCCGGGACCTGGTGGCCGACCAGATCCTGCGCGAGACGCTGCTGACGGTGTCCAGCGACTGGCCGTTCATGGTCAGCAAGGACTCCGCCGCCGACTACGCCCGATACCGGGCTCACCTGCACGCGCACGCCACCCGCGAGATCTCCGACGCCCTGGCGTCGGGCCGCCGGGACGTCGCCGTGCGACTGGCCGAGGGCTGGAACCGGGCCGACGGGCTCTTCGGCGGGCTCGACGCCCGGCGGCTGCCCCGGTGACGGACCCGGGGACAGCGGCGACGCCGTGAAGATCCTCATGGTGTCGTGGGAGTACCCGCCGGTGATCGTCGGCGGTCTCGGCCGCCACGTCTACCAGTTGGCGACCGCCCTGGCCGCCGACGGCCACGAGGTCGTGGTGCTGTCCCGACAGCCCTTCGGCACCGACCCCGCCAGCCACCCCACCACCGACGAGACCCGTGAAGGGGTCCGCATCATCGCCGCCGCCCACGACCCGCACGAGTTCGAGTTCGGCCCCGACATGATGGCCTGGACGTTGGCGATGGGTCACTCCATGACCCGGGCGGGCCTGAAGCTGCGTGACGGCTGGGCGCCCGACGTGGTGCACGCCCACGACTGGCTCGCCGCTCACCCTGCGATTGCGCTTGCTGAGTTCTTCGATGTGCCAATGGTTTCCACCATGCACGCAACCGAGGCCGGCCGGCACTCGGGATGGGTGTCCGGAGCGATCAGCCGGCAGGTGCACGCCGTCGAGTCCTGGTTGGCGCGGGAGTCCGACTCACTGATCACCTGCTCGGCGTCGATGGCCGATGAGATCACCGAGCTGTTCGGTCCCGGATTGGCCGACATCAGCGTCATTCCCAACGGAATCGATTCCAGCCTTTGGTCTTTCGCACCGAGGCGCACGCACGCCGGGCCGCCGGAGCTGCTGTTCTTCGGTCGCCTCGAGTACGAGAAGGGTGTGCACGACGCGATCGCCGCGCTGCCGCGAATCCGCCGCAGCCACCCCGGCACCATGCTCACGATCGCCGGTGACGGCACCCAGCAGGACTGGCTGGTGGAGGTGGCCCGGAAACACAAGGTGCTCAAGGCGGTTCGGTTCGCCGGCCGAGCCGACCACGACCAGTTGCTGGAGCTGTTGCACCGGGCCGACGCCGCGGTGCTGCCCAGTCACTACGAGCCGTTCGGCATCGTGGCACTGGAGGCCATCGCCGCCGGCACTCCTCTGGTGGTCACCAACGTCGGCGGCCTGGGCGAGGCGGTGATCGACGGGAATACGGGGCTGTCCTTCCCGCCCCGCAACGTTCCCGCACTGGCGGCGGCCGTGCGTGCCGTCCTCGACGACCCGGCCGCCGCCCAGCGCCGCGCGGTCGCGGCCCGGGAACGGCTTACCTCCGACTTCGACTGGAATACGGTGGCCGCCCGGACCGCACAGGTCTACCTGGCGGCCAAACGCGGTGAGCGGCACCCGATGGCTCGTCGGCCCATCGTCGAACAGGCGTTGCCAGATCGGTAGCCGGTGACCCGCCGCCGAACGTCGCTCCAGCGCGGCACAGGGCGGCGAGCGTCGCTCCAGCGCGGTGTTCGCGCGGGGGTAGCCCGGACTACCGCGGGGCTTTCTTACGTTCGATGTCGGCCAGTGCGGCGGCCAGTTCGGCGCGCTGGGCCGCGGTGGTCTCCCAGGCCAGCTTGCGATTCTTGACCACCTTCGCCGGCGACCCGACCGCGATCGAGTAGTCCGGGATGTCGCCCTTGACCACCGCGTGCGCACCCAGCACGCATCCACGCCCGATCGTGGTGCCGCGCAGCACGGTCACCTTGGTGGCGATCCAGACGTCGGGGCCGATGCGCACCGGGGTCTTGGCGATGCCCTGGTCCTTGATCGGCAGCTCGATGTTGTCCATCTTGTGGTCGAAGTCGCAGACGTAGCACCAGTCGGCCATCAGCGCGGACTCGCCGAACTCGATGTCGATGTAGCAGTTGATGACGTTGTCGCGGCCGAACACGACCTTGTCGCCCAGTCGCAGCGAGCCCTCGTGGGCCCGGATGGTGTTCTTGTCGCCGATGTGCACCCAGCGGCCGATCTCCAGTTGGGCCAACTCGGGGGTGGCGTGGATCTCGACGTTCTTGCCGAGGAACACCATCCCGCGGGTGATGATGTGCGGGTTGGCCAGCTTGAACTTCAGCAGCCGCCAGTAGCGCACCAGGTACCAGGGGGTGTAGGCGCGGTTGGCGATGACCCACTTCAGCGACGCCTTGGTGAGAAACCTGGCCTGACGGGGGTCACGCAGGCGCGAACCCCGCCACCGCTTGTGGATCGGCGCGCCCCACATGCTCGTCATGGCGGTAGAGCCTATCTGCCTACCCCGGACGGGAGCCGCAAGGCGTTAGTCTCCCCTGGATGGCCAGGACACCGGTGCTGCGGCGCGTACTCGCGTTGACCTCGATGATGCTGCTCACCGGCTCGCTGGCGGGGTGCGGCACGACCGACTCCTGGGTGGACCCGATCGCCGCCCGCGGGTGGTCGGCGCAGTACGCCGACGCCGAGAACAGCAGCTACTCGCCCACCGAGGGCGCTGCGGCGCTCACCCTGAGTTGGAGCCGCTCGGTCAAGGGCGAACTCGGGGCTGCCGCGGCCCTGGGCGGCGACGGCTATCTGGCGGTCAACGGCCAGACCGCCGGCGGGTGCTCGCTGATGGTGTGGGAGAACGACAACGGCGGCCGGCAGCGGTGGTGTACCCGCATGGTGCTCGGCGGCGGATTCACCAGCCCGCTGTTCGACGGGTTCGACAACCTGTATATCGGTCAGCCCGGCCTGATGATCGCCTACCCGCCGACCCAGTGGGTGCGCTGGCGCACCAACGTCATCGGCATGCCCACCACCGCAAGGTTTCTCGCACCCGGCCAGCTACTGGTGGTGACGCACCTCGGCCAGGTGCTGGTCTTCGACGCCCACCGCGGCGGGGTGGCAGGAACCCCTCTGGACCTGGTGGAGGGCGTCAATCCGACGGACCCGTTCCGCGGACTGACCGACTGCGCGCAGTCGCTGCCCGGCTGCCCGGTGGCCTCCCCGCCGGCCTACTCGGCAGCCAGTGGCATAGCGGTGCTCAGCCTGTGGCAACCCGGCGCCAAGGCCTCGGTGCTGACCGCCCTGCGTTACCAACCCGGTGAGTCGGCCCTGCTGACGCGGGAGTGGACCAGTGACGCGGTTGCCGCGGGCGTCCTCGGCGCTCCAGTGCTCTCCCCCGACGGCGAGACGGTCTACGTCAACGGCCGCGACCGCAGACTCTGGGCGCTCAAAACCGCCGACGGCACGGCGAAATGGTCTGTGCCACTGGACTTTCAGCCCCAGACACCGCCCTCGGTGGCGCCAGGCGGGCTGATCATCGCCGGTGGCGGCCCGGACACCCGCCTGGTGGTGATCAAGGATTCCGGCGACAGCGCGGAGGTGGCCTGGCGCCGCGATGACGTCACACCACTGTCGATCTCGGCTCAGGCCGGCGCGCACGCGGCGTACACCGTCGTCGCCGACGGACCGCAGCGGTTGTCGCTGCTGGTCTTCGATCCCGCCGACGGCGGACGAACGCTCAACACCTATCCCCTGCCCGAAGCCGCGGGCTTCCCGGTCGGGGTGTCGGTCGGATTCGACCGCAGGGTGGTGGCCGCCACCAGTGGTGGGCAGATTTACAGCTTCAGCCCGGCGTGACCCCGGGGAGGATTCGCGGATGCCGGAGTCGCTGACACAACTGCCCCGCGGGCGTTACCCCGCCTCGCGGGTAACGATCTGGCTGCTCTCGATTCTGGTCGTGTTCACCGGCGTCGCCCTCTCGCTGGGCATTCCCGCACTGTGAACCGGAGTCCCCTCTTCGCGTTGCCGCCGCCGGCGGCGGCCGAATCCACTGACTCCATCTGGCCACTGTGGACGGTGTACGTCGCGGCCGTGACGAGCGGGGGCGTCATCCTCGCGGGATCGGTGGGCGCATCCGTCGCCCGGGTGCCCGCCCTGGCTGCGGTGAGCACAGGGCTCTTCGGGGCGTTCGCCGCGGTGTGTGTCTGGCTGCTTAACAGAGTCCACTATTTCTGGCCGGTCGGTTGGCGACCGAAACTCCTTGCCGCACTGTGGGGTTCTTTCGCCGCGATCGGATACGCCCTGCCGGCCAACCTCGCGATCTACCAACGCTTCGCCGCTCGCCAGGACACACCGGCGTGGTCGTTGTTCGCCCCCTTCACCGAGGAGCCCATGAAGGACCTGGGCATCGTGGTCGTCCTGCTGCTGGCTGCTCCACGTCCCCGTACCGCACTGGACGGCCTTGTGGTGGGGTCGTTCGTGGGCCTTGGCTTCGAGGTCGTCGAGAACGTCGTCCAGTCGATCACCAACGCGATCGCGTCAGCGCCGCCGGGTCACCCGGGTCAGTGGGCGTCGCTGGCCACGGACGTCATTCATGAAGTGTTGCGGCGCAGTTGGACCGGGCACATCATCATCACCGGCATCGCCGGGTTCGGCATCGCCTACGCGATGACGGCCCGCCACCGGCGGGCGACGCAGCGTTGGGCGGTCGCCTCGGGGCTGGTGTTGCTCGCCTTCGCCGGACACCTGCTGTGGAACTCACACCGGTTCGGGGTGTTCTACGTCGTGGGACAATTCGGCCTTCTGGGAATCTACCTGTGGTTGATCCGGGTCGGCCGGACACAGGAGGCGAGGCTGTACCGCCCCTATCTCGGCTACGTCGCGCCGTCCCTGGTCGATCCCGGGATCGCCGAATCCCTGGGCTCTGCAGCAGCGCGCAGGGCCTACCGCAGAGCATCGTCGATGACGCGCGGCCGACAGCGAGCGGTTGCCCGCCTTGCGGCCGCCATCGGCAACGGGGACGCCGGCCAAGCGCACCAGTGCGCACAGAGGCTGGCCTCTCAGAGCTGAAGCGGCGGGAGAGCGCTGCGCGGGACCGTCACCGACGTCTCACCGGCGTAGGACGGCAGCAGTTCGGCCTGGCCGAAGTAGAAGATGACCGAATCATCGGTGATGGCGAAGTTCTGATAGTGCGTCGGATCGCGACCGTCGCCGGGCGAAATGCTCCCCGCGAGTTGGGTTTGCGTCTCGAGTTCACGCTGCACGATCGGGAAGATCACGTCCAGCGGCTTGGCGTCCGGGGCGAACAGCGTGTCGAAGGTGACCGGCTTCCCGCGGGCGGTGTCGAAGGTGAAGGACCGGTACCAGGTGGTCGGGTGCGCGCTGCCCACATCCTGGAACAGCGTGAGGACGACGCTGCGGGTCTGGGCGGAGCGCAGCGACTCCGCGGTGACGTCCATCTCGAGGGGCTGATTGCGCGCGTCGGGGTCAGTGGCCAGGTTGACGAAGCCCGCTCGGGTCTGGCTGAGGTAGTCGACGATGGCCTGCTCGTCCGGGTAGTCCAGTGGGAACGTCATCTGCATCGTGTAGGCCGACTCGCTGGCCTGGACGCGACAGTCCCCGGCCGCGACGACACCGCCGAGTGCGGCGCAGGAGTCCGGCGCGCCACTGGCCGCCGGAGCGGCCAGCACAGCACCGCTGAGCAGTGCGACGGCCACGCTCGGGATGCGCATACCGGCAGCCTACCGGTCGGTTACCGACGGCCCGGCGGGCGAAGGACGGCAGAGGAAGGCCGCCGCCCGGGAGTCGGTTCCGGTGCCCATCCGCATGATCACCACCGTCACCGACGTCGTTCCCCTGGGCCGTAGCCGACGTCGCAGCGCGTCCGGGTCGACGTCGACGCCGCGAACCAGGATCTCCAGAACCCCGCAGTCCAGTGCCGAAAGAGCTTGGCGCAAAACCTTTTCCCGCAGCGGAAGCGCTTCGATGATCTCGAAGCCGCGGACCCCGTCGGGCAGCCGGTCGCCGGTCAGGTAGGCGATGTCGGGATCGAGTTGCCACAGTCCGTGGCGGGTGCCGTACTGGCGGACCAGACCCGCCCGCACCACCGCGCCGTCGGGGTCGACGATCCAGCGCCCGGGTGGACCGCTGCCGCAGTCCTCGGGGTCGGCGTCGGTGAGCACCTCGTCGGCGGCCGCGCCGCGGTCCAGCACGCTGGCCCGCCGCCGCACGCCGGGCTGGGCCAGGGGCGGCGCCCACAGGCAGGCCTCGCGCACCGAGCCGCCGGCGGAGACCACCTCCACCTCGCCGTCGAAGCCGATCCGGCCAACCGCGTCGAAGTCGATGCCGGGCGCGCACTTCACCACGGTGCTGCGACCGCGGTAGGCCTCCGCGAGGGCATCCAGGGGCGGTAGGTAGGCCTGCGGATCGAAGCGGCGCCGCCCGCCCGCGCGCCGGGCCGGGTCCAGCACGACGACGGTGTCGCGGCTGACCGGATGCAGCGCATCGGCCCGGCACAGCGGGATATCGGCACCCAGGTTGTGTCGCGCCATCGCCAGTCGGACCTCGTCGATATCGCTGCCGAGCACGAAATCCGCGGTATGCCGCAGGGCGGCGAGTTCGGTGCCGACGGAGCAGGTCGCGTCGTGCACCCGCTGCCCGGCGAGCCGACGTGCCCGGTGCCGGGCCACCACGGCCGTCGTCGCCTGCTGCAGCGCTTCGTCGGTGAACAGCCAACCCGACACATCCAGCCCGGGGAACTTCGCGGTGGCTTTGCGGCGCAGCCGCGTGGTCTCGACCAACGCGGTGGCGTGGTCGCCGTACCGGTCCCGGACCGAGGCGACGTCGGTCACCAGGCTGGCGTCGGTGAGCCGCAACTCCGCGACCTCGGCCAGTGCGGCCGTCCCGGCGGCGCCGGTCAGGTAGGCGACGTCCTCCCGGCGCACCGTCAGGAGGGTTTGACCCCGGTGATCATGACGTTGTAGAACCAGCCCTTGGGCACGACCCGTCGCCATACGTTGGCGTCGACCCAGGACAGTGCAGTCCAGCCGCCGAAGGCGAACTTCGCCCAGCGGAAGCCGAGCTTGCCGGGCGGCACCGTGGACTCGAACGTCCGCACCGGCCAGCCGAGCATCGCCGCGGTGAATTCCTCGCTGGCCGTGTGCACCTGCACGGCGCCCGCGTTGGTGGCCATCCGCTCGAGGTCGGCGGGATCGAAGGTATGCAGATCGACGATCCACTCCAGCGCAGCCGCCCGCGAGTTCTCGTCGAGTTCGGCCTGCGGACGCCGCCAACTGCCCAGACCGGGCAGCTTCATCGCCCGGACGGTCGATTTCCAGGTCAGATCGGCCAGCCTGCGCGCGTAGGCGTTGCCCACGGTGGTCGGCTCGCCGGCGAACACGAATCGGCCGCCGGGCTTGAGCACCCGGACCACCTCACGCAGCGACAGCTCGACGTCGGGGATGTGATGTAGCACCGCGTGACCGACGACCAGGTCAAAGGTGTTGTCGTCGTAGGGAATTCCCTCTGCATCGGCGACCCGGCCGTCGATGTCGAGGCCAAGGGACTGACCGTTGCGGGTGGCGACCTTGACCATGCCCGGGGACAGGTCGGTGACAGAACCGCGCCGCGCCACTCCGGCCTGGATGAGGTTCAGCAGGAAGAAGCCGGTGCCGCAGCCGAGTTCCAGGGCGCGGTCGTAGGGCAGCCTGCGCACTTCGTCCTCGGGGACGATGGCGTCGAACCGGCCCCGCGCGTAGTCGATGCAGCGCTGGTCGTAGGAGATCGACCACTTCTCGTCGTAGGACTCCGCCTCCCAGTCGTGGTAGAGCACCTGGGCGAGTTTGGTGTCGTGGCGGGCCGCCTCCACCTGCTCGGCGGTCGCGTGCGGTGTGGGAGCCGGGTCGCCGACGACATCCTTCATGTCCGTCATGAGGGCAGCCTAACCCGCCGTCGCGGCAGCAAAAACTTCGCCGTAACGCCGCACCTGGCCGCCGGCGTCCAGATGGCCGTCGATCAGGGCCTTCGCCGCCGCCAACGCCGCCGGTGGCGCATCGCGGAACCGGATGGCCCAGGCCAGCGCCACGTCGTAGACGTCGTCGGGGGCTACCAGTTCATCGACCAGGCGCAGCGCGAGCGCCTCCTCCGGCCCGACGAACCGGCCGCTGAAGGCCAGCTCCTTGGCTCGCGACGGCCCCACCGCCCGTGTCAGCAATGCGCAGCCCCCGCCGCCGGGGACCAGGCCGGCCAGGATCTCGGTGGCGCCCACCTTGGCGTTGTCGCCGGCCACCCGCCAGTCGGCTGCCAGTGCCAGGCTCAGCCCGGCTCCCAGCGCGTAGCCGGTGACGGCGGCGACGGTGGGTTTGGGGATGGCGGCCACCGCGTCCAGTGCCGCCCGGCGGATCCGGTCGGCGGCCTCGGCCTCGGCGCGATCGAGGGTGTGCAGTTCCGGGACGTCGTCGCCGGCGCAGAAGATCTGATGTCCGCCGAACAGGATGACCGCGGCGATATCGGCCCGCTGGGACACCTCGTCGGCGGCGTCGGCCAGTTCGCGATAGGCCTGCCGGGTCAACGCGTTGGTGGGCTCCCGGTTGAGCACCAGCGTCCCGATTCCGGGCTGCTGATCGCTGACGTGGACGCCGACGAACTCACGCATGAGCTCAACGGTCCTTGAGGCGACCCAGCGCGCGGCGGCGGGCGTCGTTGTAGCGGTCGGCGTCGAAGAACTCGATCTCCCAGTTGTCCTTGAGCATGTGCAGTTTCGGCTGCACTTTGTCGATCTGTCGCTCCAGGGCCAGGACGTCGGCCACCGTCCGGCCGGTCAGCGAGTCCAGTTGGCTCCATGTCGGCGGCAGCAGCAGCGCGCGGCCCTCGGCGAAATCCTCGATGGCCGCCTCCGGTTGGGCCCAGTCGGCGTGGTCGGACTCGGTGTTCTCGCCGTCGGCGCGCTGGCCCTGCGGTAGTGCGCCGACGAAGAAATAGGTGTCGTAGCGGCGGGTGCGTTCTTCCTCCGGGGTGACCCAGTTCGACCACGGCCGCAACAGGTCGGCCCGCAGCACCAGTTTCTCGGCGCGCAGGAAGTCGCCGAAGGACAGGCTGCGATCCTCCAGGGCGGCGCGCTGGTCGCGGTAGACCGAAGCGTCGCGGACGATGCCGTCGGGGTCGTCGGCCGTCCCGGCGAACAGCACCCCGGACTCCTCGAACGTCTCCCGGGCGGCGGCACACACCAATGCCTCGGCCAGATCGGCCTCGATACCGAAACGTGTTGCCCACCAATCGGGTTCGGGTCCGAACCAGGCATTGTTGCGGGACAGGTCGGCGTCACGGTCCCGGTCGTCGACGCCACCGCCGGGGAACACCGTCATACCGGCGGCGAACTCCATGGCGGCGTGGCGGCGCATCAGGAACACCTCGATTCCGGCGCAATCGACTGGCTGCCGAGCCGACGATGCCGGCGCCCCCGGCGCCGGAGGAGGAGCGAGGCGATCGACGACAGCATCGCGCACCAGCATCACGGTGGCCGCCGGCCGCACGGCCAGCGGTTCAGGCTTGTCGGTCATGCGCGCCTCCGGTGGGCCGCCGCACTACGGGCGCGGCGGGCGAAATAACGGCCGTCGATGGTGTCCACGGCGATGGACTGACGGAAGGCCTCCGACAGGGTCTCCGCCGTCAGCACATCGGCCAGCAGACCCGCGGCGACCACCTCGCCCTCGGAGAGCACCAGGCAGTGGCTGAACCCAGGCGGGATCTCCTCGACGTGATGGGTGACCAGCACCAGCGCCGGCGAATCCGGGTCGGCGGCAAGGTCGGCCAGCCGGGCGACCAATTCCTCGCGGCCACCGAGGTCCAGGCCGGCGGCGGGCTCGTCGAGCAGCAGCAGTTCCGGGTCGGTCATCAGCGCCCGGGCGATCAGCACCCGCTTGCGTTCGCCCTCGGACAGCGTGCCGTAGACCCGGTCGGCGAGGTGTTCGGCGCCCACGCTCTCCAGGGTGTCCAATGCGCGGATCTCGTCCACGTCGTCGTAGGTCTCCCGCCAGCGGCCCAGCACCGCGTACCCGGCGGACACCACCAGGTCGCGCACCACTTCATCGTCCGGGATCCGTTGTGCGAGAGCCGAACTGCTCAATCCGACCCGCTGGCGAAGTTCACTCATGTCGACCTGGCCCAACCGCTCCCCCAGCACGGTCGCCGTCCCGCTGGACGGGAACTCCATCGCGGCCGCGATGCGCAGCAGCGAGGTCTTGCCGGCGCCGTTGGGGCCGATGATCACCCAGCGTTCGTCGAGCTCCACCTGCCAGTCGACCGGGCCCACCAGCAACCGGCCGTCCCGGCTGAGAGTGACGCCGCGAAAGTCGATCAGCAGGTCACCATTGACATGGTCAGAGGCCGAATCGCCGGTCACCGCACCATCGTGCCGTATGCGTACTGTGGGTCGGTGCCCGGTACCCGTTTGGCGACGCCGCTGCGCCGCTGGCTGACTCTGTTCGCCGGATGCGTCACGGTGGCGGTGGCGAGCATGCTCGTCGTGGACCGTCCGGTCGCCTCCTACATGAGCGAGCACACCCGCCCGCTCGGCCTGCTGCGCTGGACGGTGGAGTTGCACCGGTGGGCCGACGAGGCGGCGCTGGTGATCATCGTGGCCTGCGCCCTGCTGGCCACTGCCGCACCCCGGCGCCGGCCGTCGCGGTTGACGGCGACGCTGTTCCTGACGGCCTGCTCGGTGATCGTGACCCGGGCCATCAAGGACCAGCTGCAGCTGGTGTTCGGCCGGACCTGGCCGGAGACCTGGGTCGACGACAACCCATCGTTCATCCGTGACCGCGTGTTCCGGTTCGACTTCTTCCGCGGCGGCGAGGCCTATTCGTCCTTCCCGTCGGGAACCACCGCGACGATCACGGCGATGTTCGCGGTGCTGTGGTGGTGGTATCCGCGCGGCCGGATCCTCTACGCAACGGTGATCGGCCTGGTGGCGGCGACGCTGATCACCAGCGACTTCCATTTCGTCAGCGACATCGTCGCCGGCGGGTTCATCGGCATGTCGGCGGGCTGGTTCGCCATCCAGATGTGGCAGGCGTGGGGGCCGGCCGACCCGGCCGGCTGAGAGTTCGACGTCCCTACTCGTCGCTCGGAATCTCGACCCGGCGCTGCGTCACCCCGTCGAGCGCGTCGGCGGCCTCGATCTCCGCACGGGTCACGCCGAGAATGAACAGCACGGTGTCCAGGTAGGGGTGGCTCAGTGAGGCGTCAGCCACCTCGCGCAGGGCCGGTTTGGCGTTGAAGGCCACCCCGAGTCCGGCGGCGTTGAGCATGTCGATGTCGTTGGCGCCGTCGCCGACTGCCACCGTCTGCTCCATGGGCACCCCGGCCTGGTTGGCGAAGTCGCGCAGCGCCTTGGCCTTTCCGGCCCGGTCGATGATCGGGCCGACCACCCGACCGGTGAGGCGGCCGTCGACCACCTCGAGTTCGTTGGCGGCGACGAAGTCCAGCATCAGGTCGTGGGCGAGCGGGTCGATCACCTGGCGGAACCCGCCGGAGACCACGCCGCAGTGAAAGCCCAGACGGCGCAGCGTCCGGATCGTCGTGCGCGCACCCTTGGTGAGCTCGATCTTGTCGGCCACCTCGTCGAGCACCTCGGCGGGCAGTCCCGCCAGCGTGGCCACCCGCTGATGCAGTGACTCGGCGAAATCGATCTCGCCACGCATCGCGGCCTCGGTGATGGTCGCGACCGCCTCTCCTGCTCCGGCGTGCTCGGCGAGCATCTCGATGACCTCGCCCTGAATCAGGGTGGAATCGACGTCGAACACGATCAGCCGCTTGTTGCGCCGCTCCAGGCTGTAGTTCTCGACGGCGATGTCCACGTCCTGCTCGGCACCCACCCGGGCCAGGTTGGCATGCAGTTGCCCGTCGAGCCCGGGGGGCACCGTGACCCGCAGTTCCAGACCGGTGACCGGGTAGTCGGAGACCCCGCGGATGACGTCGAGGTTGACCCCCAGTGCCGCGGCCTCCCGGGCGACCGCCCCGAATGCCGCCGCGGTGATGGGCCGCCCGAGCACCACGATGGTGTGGGTCGGCGGCACGGCGATGACGGGCTCGTCGTCGGAACGCTCGATCGTCGCGTCGAGACCCAGCCCGCCGATGGCTCCGTCGACCTCGGCGCGCAAGGACGGCCCGTCAACCACGTCAGCGGGACCGGAGACCAGTACCCCGAGGGTCAGGCGGTCGCGGATGACGACCTGTTCGACGTTGAGGAGTTCCACGGAGTACCGGGAAAGCACCTCGAAAAGCGCGGAGGTGACACCAGGCCGGTCCACCCCGGTGACGGTGATCAACACCGACACCTTCAAGAGGGTCATCGCGCGCCGCGGGGCGTAGCCGTCCTAGACGTCGCCGTCCGCGTCGATCGTCTTGGCGCGGTTCTTCGCATTCTGGCCGCGCTTGGCGGTCTCGAACTCGGCCTTCTTCGATGCGTCGAAGCCGACCGCCGACGCCACCGGACGCTTTTCGGAGCGGTGCGAACGGCCGACGTGGGCCTCACTACGCATCCGGTCGACCATGTGCGGGTAGTGCAGTTCGAAGGCCGGGCGCTCGGAGCGGATCGGGGGCAGTTCGGTGAAGTTGTGCCGCGGGGGCGGGCACGAGGTGGCCCACTCCAGGGAGTTGCCGTGGCCCCACGGGTCGTCGACGGTGACGACCTCGCCGTACCGCCAGCTCTTGAAGACGTTCCAGAAGAACGGCAGCATCGAGACGCCCAGGATGGCCGCACCGGCCGACGAAATGATGTTCAGGGTGGTGAAGCCGTCGGTCGGCAGGTAATCGGCGTAGCGGCGCGGCATGCCCTCGTCGCCGAGCCAGTGCTGCACGAGGAAGGTGAGGTTGAAGCCGACCATCGTCAGCCAGAAGTGCAGTTTGGCCAGCCGCTCGTCAAGCAGACGCCCGGTCATCTTCGGGAACCAGAAGTACACGCCGGCGTAGGTGGCGAACACGATCACGCCGAACAGCACGTAGTGGAAGTGCGCGATCACGAAGTAGCTGTCGGAGACGTGGAAGTCCAGCGGCGGGCTGGCCAGCAGCACGCCGGAGAGGCCACCGCACAGGAAGGTCACCAGGAACCCGAAGGCGAACAGCATGGGCGACTCGAAGGTCAGCTTGCCCTTCCACATCGTGCCGATCCAGTTGAAGAACTTGATGCCGGTGGGAACCGCGATCAGGAACGTCATGAAGGAGAAGAAGGGCAGCAGGACCGCGCCGGTGACGTACATGTGGTGGGCCCAGACCGCCATGGACAGCGCCGCGATGCTGATCGTGGCGTAGACCAGGGTGGAGTAGCCGAAGATCGGCTTGCGCGAGAACACCGGGAAGATCTCCGAGACGATGCCGAAGAACGGCAGCGCCAGCACGTAGACCTCCGGGTGGCCGAAGTACCAGAACAGGTGCTGGAACAGCGTCACGCCACCGTTGGCGGGGTCGTAGATATGGGCGCCGAGACGACGGTCGGCGGCCAGGCCGAACGCGGCCGCGGTCAGCAGCGGGAAGATCAGGATGACCAGGATGCTGGTGATGAAGATGTTCCAGGTGAAGATCGGCATCCGGAACATGGTCATACCGGGGCAGCGCATGCAGACGACGGTGGTGATCATGTTCACCGCGCCGAGGATGGTTCCCAGGCCGCCGACGGCGACACCGAGGATCCAGAGGTCGGCGCCGGCACCGGGTGAGTGAACCGCGTCGGAGAGCGGAACGTAGACCGTCCAGCCGAAGTCGGCGGCACCGCCGGGGGTGATGAAGCCGGCGAGGGCGATGACCGCGCCGAAGATGAACAGCCACAGCGACAGTGCGTTGAGGCGTGGGAAGGCAACGTCGGGGGCGCCGATCTGCAGCGGCATCACCAGGTTGGCGAACCCGAACACCACCGGGGTGGCGTAGAACAGCAGCATCGCGGTGCCGTGCATGGTGAACAGCTGGTTGTACTGCTCATTGGACAGGAACTGCAGGCCCGGAATCGTCAGCTCGGCGCGGATGAACAGCGCCATCAGGCCGGCGAGGGCGAAGAAGGTGAAACAGGCGATCACGTACATGACGCCGATCAGCTTGTGATCGGTGGTGGTGATGGCCTTGTAGATGAGGTTGCCCTTGGGCCCCATCGCGGGCGGGGCCGGGCGACGGGCCTCTAGTTCCCCACGGGCTGGCACTACGGCTGTCACGAAATCCTCCAACCATCAAAGGGAACGCATCCCAAAGAATCCTACGGCGAATAGTAGCCCCAAACCGGCCCCGACGGGCGGCCGGTCCTACATTCTGTCGTATTTCGCGCCGGACCCCTGCCCGGGCACCGATGAAGGCCAGGTCACATGGTGTTTGCGGGCGCGGATGTTACCGTCGCGTCGTGCCTTTCCGCGCCCCGTTTTCCGGCCTTTCCGTCGCGGTGGCCGCGGCGCTGACGCTAAGCGGCTGCTCGGGATCCGGGCCTTCCACCGAAACCGCTCCGACCAGCGCCGTTGTCACCAGCACCACCAAGATCGCCTCGGCCGGCGTGCTCGGCAACGCGCGCCGACCCGACGAGTCGTGCGCCCCCGAGGCCGCGCCCCTGGACGGACCGCCGCCGGGACCGATTCGCCATGCCGCCGGAGAGACCCCGGTGCGGCCCGATCCGATGCGCATCGTGGTGCTGGCCGGCGACGAACTCGATGCCTTGTGCGCCCTGGGCCTGCAGTCGCGCATCGTGGCCGCCGCACTGCCCGACGGATCCGAGGCTCAGCCGTCGTATCTGGGGACGGTGGTGCACGACGTCCCTGCCGCCGGCACCCGCAGCGCGCCGGATCTGGGCGCGATCGCAGCGGCCAAACCCGACCTGATCCTGGGCTCGCAGGCACTGACCCCGGACGCCTACGGGGCGTTGACGGCGATCGCGCCGACGGTGTTCAGTGCCGCGCCGGAGGCGATCTGGCAGGCCAACCTCCGGATGGTCGGCGCGGCCACCGGCCGGTTGCGGGCCGCCGACGATCTGGTCGCCGCCTTCGCCGAGCGGGCCAGGGACGCCGGTGCGGCCAATGACGCCACCCATTTCCAGGCTTCGGTGGTACAGCTGACCGAGTCGACACTGCGGGTGTGGGGCGTCGATTCGTTCCCGGGCAGCGTCCTGGCCGCCGTCGGCGTGGATCGCCCTGCCGCGCAACGGTTTACCGATAAGCCGTACCTCGAGATTCCGATCAGCGACACCGACCTCGAGCAATCCCCCGACCTTTCGGCCGCCGACGGCGACATCGTGTACATGTCGTTCGCCTCGCCGGCGGCCAGGGACCGTGCGGTCACCCTGCTCGAGAGCGCTGCCTGGCGCGCGCTGTCCGCCAACCGCGACAACCGGGTCTTCGTGGTGAACAACGAGGTGTGGCAGACCGGCCAGGGATTGATCGCCGCGCGCGGGATCGTCGACGATCTGCGCTGGCTCAACGCCCCGATCAACTAGGCAACGGGGTGGCGGAGATGCATCTCAGCGGCCCGGCGTGGCGCCGATAAGGCCCATCGCGTAGAGGAAAACGAACAGATTGATCAGGGCCATGAACAAGGCGGGCAGAGCCTCCACCAGGGTGGATCCTGCGCGATAGCGGACGCCGACGCCGAGGATCATCAGCAGGCACAAGCCGCCCGAAGCGGCGACGACCAGTGGCGGTATGAAGTAGCCGAGCATGAGGCCGAGTGCCCCGAGGACCTCCAGCACGCCGGTGACTCTCCGGAATCGAATCAGCCCGAATTTCTCGAACTCTCCCACCATCGCGTCGGAGACGAGGACACTGATCCCGTAGTAGAAGAACAACCCCATCGACAAAGCTCTGAGCAACTGGTAACTCAGATCCATGCTGGCGCAGTTCCGATCACTCATCGTTCATCAGCGCAGCGCACCTCAGCTGAAGGCACCACATGTCATCGTTCGTGATTTCTACCATTCTCCAAGTCGCTGTTGCGCTTGGGTTGCTTAACGTTTGGCTGGTGCGCGCCCAGAACTCGACCGCATACCGTGGCGGTTCGGCGCAGTCGCTGAAGGAGGAGTTCGCCGCGTACGGACTTCCTGATTGGACCTACTATGCGGTCGGGTTCCTCAAGGTCGTCTCGGCGATAGTGCTGATCATCGGCATCTGGGTTCCGGAACTGATCCGGCCGCCGGCCATCATCGTCGCAGTCTTGATGATCGGGGCATTGGCGATGCACGCCAAGGTCAAAGACCCGCTGACGAAATCAGTACCGGCACTGGTGGTGCTGCTGATGGTCGTCGCGATCATTCTGCTGCAGTAACCCATCCAGTCCCCCGCGACTCGGTCCCACACGACCTCACACAGTTCAGTACCGTGATCAGCCGGGTGCTGACCGCAATCGAAGGATGCAAGAAAACATGAGAACTGTTCACGCCTACGCCGCCACCTCTGCGACCGGGCCGCTGACCAAGACCACCATCACCCGCCGCGACGTCGGGCCGCACGACGTGCGGTTCGACATTCATTTCGCCGGGATCTGCCACTCCGACATCCACACCGTGCGCGCGGAGTGGGGGCAGCCCAGTTACCCGGTGGTGCCCGGCCACGAGATCGCCGGCGTGGTGACCGAAATCGGTTCGGACGTCACGAAATACACGGTCGGCGACCGGGTCGGCGTGGGCTGCTTCGTCGACTCCTGCCGCGAATGCGCCAATTGCGAGGCCGGCCTGCAGCAGTACTGCACCGGCAGCGGCATGGTCGGCACCTATAACGCGGTCGGCAAGGACGGCGAGCCGACCCAGGGCGGCTACAGCGGCAGCATCGTCGTCGACGAGAACTACGTGCTGCGCATCCCCGAGGGAGTGCCTCTGGACGCCGCCGCCCCCCTGCTGTGCGCGGGCATCACCACCTACTCGCCGCTGCGGCACTGGAAGGTCGGACCGGGCAGCAGGGTGGGGGTGATCGGCCTGGGCGGGCTCGGCCACATGGCCGTCAAACTCGGCGCCGCGATGGGTGCCGAGGTGACCGTGCTGTCGCAGTCGCTGAAGAAGATGGAGGACGGACTTCGGCTGGGCGCCAAGCACTACTACGCCACCGACGACCGTGCCGTGTTCAAGCAACTGCGCAACTCCTTCGACATCATCCTCAACACCGTTTCTGCCGACCTCAACCTCGGCAACTATCTCGAATTGATCGACCGCGACGGGGTTTTCGTCGAACTCGGCGCACCGGAGAACCCCCTGGTGGTCCCGTCGTTCGCGATCATCGGGATGCGCCGCGCGATCTCGGGCTCCATGATCGGCGGCATCCCGGAGACCCAGGAGATGCTGGACTTCTGCGCCGAGCACGAGATCGCCTCGGAAATCGAGGTGATCTCACCGGACTACATCAATGAGGCCTACGAGCGGGTGATCGCCAGCGACGTCCGGTACCGGTTCGTCATCGACACCGAGTCACTGCGCGACGCGTAAGCCCCTACTCCTCAGCGACGTCGAACGACTCCAGCGGCCAGCCGGCGGCTGCCAGCTTGGCGGCCACCCGTTGGACGTTCTCCGGGCCACCGTCGTGGTGGGTGACACCCTCGATGAACTGCTCGATCTCGTCGCGGTCGAGAACGCCGTCGGCCAACACCTCGTCCTCGTGAGCCGAGATCTCCCGCACCACTTCCTTGACCTGTTCCTCGGAGAGCGGGGTGTTGCGCAGCAGGGCGAGCAGCGGCACCCGATCCGGCCCCGGCACTCCTCCGGGGTACCCGGCGCGCAGCCAATTGATGACGGATCGGAACAGCGGCTTGTCGCTCATGGGCTCAGTGTGTCGCGGATCCGGGCTCCCCGCTAGCTAATTCACCGGGCGTTCATCGAGCGGGAACGACGCCGCCGGGGCCCGGTTTCCCAGCTCCCGGCGGCATCGGTGTGGTCTCAGCCGGCAGAGCGGTGCCGTCCCGACGATGCCGAAGCCTTGGGCGCATCGGAATTGTCCGAGGACGACGCCCTGCCGCGGTGCGGGGTCCGTGTGGTTGCCTGACCCGCCTCGGCAGCGGCCGCTGCGCGCCGGGTCGCGACCGGCGCGGGCTCATCGACCGGAACCGACACGACCGGATCGGGATCAGCCACCGGGGCCGCCGCCGGTTCGGGCGCGGAGACGGCGACCTGCGGCACCGCCACGGGCTCCGCCGGCGCCGGTGCCGCCACCGGAGACGCTGCGGCAGCCGCCGCCGGAGTCGCCGTCGCCGCGGCCTTCGCCGCCGCCGGTGCCGCGGCGCCCGTCGAGTTCGGCACGACGATGCCCCAGAACGGCTTGGCCAACTGGTCCTGCACGCCACCCACGAACGCGTTCCAGACGTCGCCGGGGACCGCCTTCTTCTCCTCCGGGGTCAGCGGTTGCACCGACCCGAACGGGATCTCCGTGCCGGCCGTGAGGAACGTGCGGTTGTAGGTGCCGCCCTCGGTCGGCGTCACCACATCGGGGTAGGCGATGTTGACCAGAATCTTCAGCGCCGGAGCGAGTGCATCAGCCGCCGGATTTCCCAGCAAGTAGGGGCTGTTGAACGACTTCAGCGCGGTGTTGATCAGGAACCCGGGCAACTCGAGTGGCGTCAGGATCGGCAGCGTGTTGGGCACGATCGTGGCGTAGTAAGCCTTGCCGACGCCACCCCAGAGGCTGTCCGGGAGCGTCCCGAGGATGGGAATCGGCATCTTGAGCAGTCCGGCGAGGTTGAGTCCGAGATCCGTCGCGGTGGCGGTGTTGCCCGCCGAGTCGGTGAGAACCACACCGCCCAATCCACCGGTGACCAGGTTCAGCGGCAACGCGGCCCAGAACGAATTGGCCAGTGCCGTCAGATTGAACACCTCGGGGAAGTCCGCGGTCGGGTCATAGGCCCACGTGGCGTCGATGGTGGTGGTGTTGAGCAGGACTTTGCCGTCGGCGGAGGTGTACTTTCCGGCCGCCGGCATCGTCGAGTCCACCCGGAGTGCTTTAGCGATGTCCGGGAACCGACTGAGCAGACCGCCGTTGGGCCGCACAGGATTCTGCAGGAATGCCAACCCCTGAGCGGTCACGGTGGGCTTCGCCTGCGTGGAGGTCGGTGACGCCTCGAACGGAAGGTAACCGGCCGGCGGCGTGCCGGTGGTGACGGCTTGAATCTGGGCTCGGTAGGCCTCCACCAGATTCAGCGTGGCCTCGCTCGTGCCAAGCATCAACGCATACCGGCAGTTGCTGGCGTTGGCGTTGTTGGTGCACGTCGGTGCGGGGATGTTGGCAATCGTGTTGTAGAGCTTGGCCGCACCGTTGTTGACGGTGCTGGAGTTGTTGTTGATGTATTTGAGCAGCAGACTCAAACTGATCTCGACCGGGATCTGACCGGCCTGAGCGGCATCGATCACCGTGTCGATGTTGAGGTTCACGCTTTGCGGGGGCCCGGAGTTGTAGAGGCCGCCGACGCTGGTTCCGGGAAAGGCGTTACCCAGAGCGTTGATCACACCGGCGAGGGCACCGGCGGTATAAGTCGGGTCCCAGGTGATGTCGACCGGGCGGGCATTCGCCGCCGGCGCACCGGCCAACCCGAAGGCCATGGCCGCGGCAGCAGCCCCCGCCAGCGTCCCCGTCCCGGCCCGCCGCGCAGCGTTGCGACGCCTGGTCGCGCGATTCTCCGTGGAATCGATCATGGCTGTTGCTCCTTTGTCTTGAACTGAGGTCATGGGGTTCATGAGGGTCGGGCCGGTCTAGGGGCTGCCGGGAGTTCCGTCCTTACCGGCGTTGCCGCCGGTTGTGCCGGGGTTGCCGCCGGCCCCACCGGAGCCGCCGATGCCGATGGTGCCGCCGTTACCGCCGTTACCGCCGTTACCGCCGTTACCGGTCCCGGAGCTGTTTCCGTTTCCGCCCGTCCCGCCGCTGCCACCGTTACCCGACGGGGTGGGCGGCGTCGGGTTGCCCGCTGCTCCAGTGGTGCCGTCCGCACCGGTCGTAGAACCGGTTCCGCCAACACCTCCGGCGCCACCGGCGCCGACAACGGTGCTTCCGGGATTGCCACCCGTGTTTCCGTTGCCGCCAGTGCCGCCGTTGCCGCTGTTACCCGCATTCGCGTTCCAGCCGTTGCCGCCAGTGCCGCCGTTGCCGCCGGCACTGGCGTTACCGCCGGTTCCGCCGGTACCACCGGCGCCACCCGCGCCATCAGCGCCCGTGGACGATTGGGCCAGGCCGCCTGCGCCGCCTGCGCCGCCGGTTCCGCCGGCGCCAGCGGGGCCGCCGCCGTTGCCGCCCGTGCCGCCGTTCGCTCCGTTCGGTTTGCCGGCTTGAGTGGCATTGCCGCCCGAGCCACCGTTGCCGCCGTTGGTGGTGCCCCCGGTTCCGCCTTGACCACCGGTGCCGCCTGCGCCGCCGTTGCCCGAGGCCGTTCCGCCCTTACCGCCGGAGCCACCAGCACCGCCGGTTCCGCCCACACCGCCCTGAACGGCTCCGTTGGCACCGTTGCCACCAGTGCCCGGCGTCGGGAAGATGAAGGACCCGTTGGATCCGTTGGACCCGTCTTTGCCGACACCGGTGCCCAACCCTCCCAGGGCACCGTTACCGCCATTACCGCCGTTACCGGCACCGAGGGCGTCGCCGCCAATACCGCCGGCGCCGCCCGCGGTTCCAACGGCGCTCGCGTTACCGCCGTTGCCGCCGTTGCCCCCGTTGCCCGAGACCGTTCCGCCCTTGCCGCCGTCACCGCCCTTGGCGCCGCCGGCCCGGGCGTTGCCGCCGTTGCCGCCATTGCCGAGCTTGCCGCCGTCACCGGCAGCGCCTCCGGCGCCGCCGGTCGGTGCACCCAGGCCGCCGTTGCCACCATTTCCGGAGGGACCGGCCGGCAGGACTCCGTCGGCGCCCGTGGCGCCGTCCGTGGCGCCGGTTCCCCCGGCTCCACCGGTGCCCACGGCGGTGCCGGGGTCACCTCCGTTGCCGCCCTTGCCGCCGGCACCACCGGAGCTACCGCCACCGGCCGCACCACCGTTGCCGCCGACGCCGATGTTGCCGCCGCCACCGCCGTCACCACCGTCACCGACCCAGGGCACGAGGAAGAACAGCGAGCCACTGCCGGCGTTGCCGCCGACGCCGCCGGTCCCGCCGTTACCGCCGTTACCGGCGTTGCCACCGCGGCCACCGGTGCCCAGAATCGGGTCGGCCCCGTCGCCCCCTCGACCTCCGACTCCGCCGGCGCCACCGCGGCCGCCCAGACCGCCGTCACCGCCGCGGCCGAAGACCTTGCTGCCGGCGCCACCGTTACCGCCGGCGCCACCGATTCCCGCATCGTTGAGGGCACTGCCGCCGTCACCGCCGGCGGGCGACAAGAGCGGGAAACCATCGGTTCCGGGTGTTCCAGACGTCCCGGGCGAGCCCTCGCCGCCGCGTCCGCCCGCGCCGCCGTTGCCGACGACCGCGAGCTTGCCGGCGTTACCGCCGGCGCCGCCGTTGCCCGCGGCGGTCAGCGGAACCAGGGCCGCGCCTCCGGTGCCGCCCTTTCCGCCGTTGCCGAAGAAGGTCGCCCCGTCGCCGCCGCTGGCACCGGTTCCACCGGCGACGCCCACAAGACGGGTTGCCGCGCCGGCACCGCCCTGGCCGCCGTTGCCGACGAACCAGCCGCCGTTGCCGGCGAGACCGGCCGCCCCGCCCGCAGTGCCGCCGGCACCGCCTGCGCCACCATCGCCTCCGTTGGCCCAGAACCCGATC
>CAISDL010000046.1 GCA_903884065.1 uncultured Actinomycetes bacterium
AAGCCGGTCGACCGCATCGTCGAGAAGATCGTCGAGAAGCCCAACATCGTCGAGAAGGTCATCGAAAAGCCGGTCGACCGCATCGTCGAGAAGATCGTCGAGAAGCCCAACATCGTCGAGAAGGTCATCGAAAAGTCCGTCGACCGGGTGGTCGAGAAGATCGTCGAGAAGCCCAACATCGTCGAGAAGGTCATCGAGAAGCCGGTCGACCGGGTGGTCGAGAAGGTCATCGAGCGGCCGAACATCATCGAGAAGGTCATCGAGAAGTCCGTCGACCGGATCGTCGAGAAGGTCGTCGAGCGGCCGAAGATCATCGAGAAGGTCATCGACCGTCCCGTGGAGAAGGTGCTCGAGAAGGTCGTCACCAACCCGGTGCTGGTGGAGAAGCTGATCGAGCGCGAGGTCGAGTACATCAACGAGCGGATCGTCGAGCGGCCGGTCGAGACCCGGGTCGAGAAGATCGTCGAGAAGCCGGTCTACATCGAGGTCGAGCGGATCGTCGAGAAGCCGGTCGAGCGGATCGTCGAGGTCGTCGTCGAGAAGCCGGTGATCGTCCACAAGTACGTGGAGCGCGAGGTCGAGCGGGTCGTCGAGCACGATGCCGACGAGGTCAGCGTGACGCGGCGGACGGTGGGCAAGGCATCAGAGGTGAAGGCCCAGTTCATCGAGCACGGCACACGTGAGGTGGAGTGGGTCGAGCGCGCCACGGGCGAGCACCCGGACGATGACATCGTCGGGGACGAGTCGACGGTGTTCCGGGCCCGCGAGTCCTACATCGTGGATCCCAACGAGGTCTACATCTCCGACCCCAAGGATCCTCGCTACCGTGCGGATGATCCGAGGCACCGTCGGTCCTGACGCTGTCACGCACAGCATGACGCCGGGGCGGTCGAAACCCCCTCCCGCCCCGGCGTCATCCCCATGTAGGAGGATCTGCGACCGGCTTCAGAACAGAAGAACAAGCAAGCCCCATCAATACCTCAGAACACCAAAGGAGTTACCTGTGACATCAACTATGTCGCCGCGTCACCGTCGCGGTGCATCTCTCGCCGTTGGCGGGATGTTCGTGGTGGCCAGCACGCTGATCGGCGCCCCGCTGGCCAGCGCCACGCCGTCCGCGGACGCCGTCAGCGCCATCGACGAGCACTACACCAAGTTCGGCGGCGAGAGCTCACCGCTCGGTGCGCCGACCGGCGAAGCCATGGACATCGCCGGCGGCGTCGAGCGTGACTACGCCAACGGGGCGATCTTCTACTCGAAGGACACCGGCGCCAAGGCCATGTACGGCGAGATCTTCAAGAAGTACCAGGCCTTGGGCGGCCCCGGCGGCGAGCTCGGCTTTCCGACGGACGACGAGGAGGGCACGGGCGACGGCGTCGGCCGGTTCAACAACTTCGCCGAGAAGGACGGCACGAAAGCCGCGATCTACTGGGGCCCGAACACGGGCGCCTGGGTCATCAAGGGCAAGGTTCTCGACGCCTGGCGTTCGGCTGGTGACATCAAGAGCCCGTTTGGGTACCCCACCGCCGATATGACCGACATCGATGGCACGCTGACCAGCACCTTCGTCGGTCCCGAGGGAACCCAGATCCAGTGGTCGAAGGCTGCGGGCCTGCTCACCATTCCGGCCGCGCTGGCCGGCAAGATCCCCGGGTTCGGCACTGCCACGCCGACTGCAGAAGGGACAACCTCTATGACCAAGCCGAGCATGACCGCGCCTGAGGCGCCCGCTGTGGAGAAGAAGAGCAGCAAGTGGTGGTGGTGGATTCCGATCATCCTGGCACTGCTGGGCCTGCTGGCTCTGCTGCCCAAGCTGTTCCGCAAGCCTGCGCCTGAGCCGGTGAAGGTCGCCACCCGTGCGCCGGAGGTCAAGAAGGTGGTAACTCCGCCGCCGCCGCCGGTCAAGAAGGTGGTTGCTCCGCCGCCGCCGCCGAAGCCTGTTACTCCCCCGCCTGCTCCGAAGCTGGTCGAGCGGGTCGAGCAGCGGGTAGAGCACGTCGTGGAGAAGGTCGAGCGGATCGTCGAGGCCCCCAAGGCCAAGATCCACGAGGCACACATCGAGCACGAGACCTCACCGGTGATCCGGTACGAGAGCCACACTCCGGCGGAGACCACTATCCAGGTCACCTACGAGAACAACGCTGTCGACGGTAAGGAAAGCCGTGCCGACAAGAGTGATCTGACCCCGGATCACCTGCAGGACTGATCGCCGGCCTCGCGGCCGAACAAGTCACAACCCCGGCTGCCCGTTCGGGTAGCCGCCATTAAGGAGAAGAAAACATGGAATGGATCCTCGGCGCGTTGGGAGGAGCGCTCGGCGGCAACGCGGCCGGCGCAGCGAAGAACAGCCTGGGTGTCGGCGGCAATAGTCTGACCGGCGCACTGGGTGGCCTCCTCGGCGGCGGCTTGGCGGGCCAGCTGATGGGTGCGGCCAGCGGTGGAGGTATGGATATCGCCCATATCGCCGGACAGCTCGGCGGCGGCGGCATCGTCGGCGCGGTGCTGACCGCGGTCGTCGGCGCCGTGATGAAGGGCCGCAAGGCCTAACACCGCAACAGTCACAAATACCGGCCCGGGCGACAGCCCGGGCCGGTATTTGTTTGTCTGGGGATGGGCCTCTGGCCGCAGCGCGACGGTCACGCCACGCCGTCACCGACGCCCGCGGTCAGCAGAGGACTAGATCAGCGCATCTGCTGGGACTGGGGCGGAGCTGCGATCGTCGTGTGGAGTGGGCCACGAGGCGGGAACCGGACGCTGCCGCACCACCTGCGGCCACCAGAACCACCGGCCCAGAAGGGCTGCGATCGACGGTGTCATGAACGACCGGATCACCAGGGTGTCGAACAGCAGGCCCAATCCGATGGTGGTGCCGACCTGGGCCAGGATCTTGAGCTCACTGAAGCCCATCGTCGCCATCGTGACAGCGAAGACCAGGCCCGCCGACGTCACCACCGAACCGGTTCCGGCGATGGCGCGGATGATGCCGGTCCGAAGCCCCGCGTGAATCTCCTCCTTGAACCTGGCGACCAGCAGCAGGTTGTAGTCCGAACCGACCGCCAGCAGGATGATCACCGACATCATGAGGACCATCCAGTGCAGCGGCCGGCCCAGGATGTCCTGCCAGATGAGCACCGACAACCCGAACGAGGTGCCCAGCGACAAGGCCACCGTGCCGACGATCACCGCGGCCGCCACAACGCTTCGGGTCAGGATGAGCATGATCACGAAGATCAGCCCGAGCGCGGCGATGCCGGCGATCATGAGGTCGTAGTTGGCGCTCTCCTGCATGTCCTTGAACGCGGTGGAGGTGCCGGCGAGGTAGATCTTCGAGCCCTCCAGTGGGGTGCCCTTGATCGCCTCGAACGCCGCATTCCGGATGGTCTCGACGTCGGCGAGTCCCTGGGCGGACATCGGATCACCCTCGTGGGAGATGATGAACCGCACCGCCTTTCCGTCAGGTGACAAAAACATCTTCATCCCGCGCTTGAAGTCGGGATTGTCGAAGACTTCCGGTGGCAGGTAGAAGGTGTCGTCGTTCTTCGCCTGGTCGAAGGCCTTCCCCATCGCGCTCTGGTTGTCCTGCATGGCCTCCATCTGGTCATACATCCCGGCCTGAGTGCTCTGCATGGTCAGCTGCATGGTCCGCATCGACTGCATGGTGGCGATCATCGGCGGCATCAGGGTGCGGAGCTGGGCGGTCACGGCGTCGAGGCGGTCCAGGCTGGGCAGCAGCGCCTGCATGTCGTCACTCATCGCGTCGATACCGTCAATCGTGTCGAACACCGACCGGATCGCGAAGCACCCGGGGATATCGAAGCAGTGCGGCTCCCAGTAGAAGTAGTTGCGGATGGGCCGGAAGAAGTCGTCGAAATCGGCGATGTGGTCGCGCAGATCCTTGATGTCCTCGAACGTCAGGTGCATCTTGCCGACCATGTCGTGCGTGACGGCGTTGAGCTGGCCCATCATGTCGTACATCTGCTGCATGTTGTCGATGGTGGCGGCCATCTCGTCGCCCTGTTTGAGCATGTCGTCCATGCGGTCCTGAAGATAAGACTGGTTGAGCGTCTGCAGGGTTCCCTGCATGCCCAGCATGAACGGGATCGAGCTGTGTTCGACCGGGGTGCCCAGCGGCCGGGTGATGCTCTGCACCCGCCCGATACCCGGCTGGTGGAACATCGACTTGGCGACCCGGTCGATGACCAGGAAGTCCGCCGAGTTGCGCAGGTCGTGATCGCTCTCGATCATCAGCAGTTCGGGACTGAGCCGGGCGGCCGGGAAATGCCGTTCGGCCGCCGCGAATCCCTCAGCGGCAGGGATGTCGGGCGGCAGGTAGTGGCGGTCGTTGTAATCGGTCCGGTAGCCGGGCAGGGCCAGCAGCCCGACCAATGACAGCGCGATCGTCGCCACCAGGATCGGTCCGGGCCAGCGGACCACGGCGGTGCCGATGCGGCGCCAGAACCGAACTCGCATGGCGCGCTTGGGTTCCAGGCACCGCAGGGTGCTCGCCACCGTGACGACCGCCGGCCCCAGCGTCAGCGCCGCGGCGACCACCACCAGCATGCCGATGAACAGTGGAATGCCCAGGGAGTTGAACATCGGGCTGCGGGTGAAGTGCAGGCACGCCATCGCCCCGGCGATCGTCAGGCCCGAACCCAGGATGACGTGCGCAGTCCCATGGAACATCGCGTAGTAGGCGGACTCCTTGTCCAGGCCTTTCCCGCGTTCTTCCTGGTAGCGGCCGAACAGGAAGATCACGTAGTCGGTCGCCGCCGCGATCGCCATCATGGTCAGCAGGTTGACGGCGAAGGTCGACAACTGGATCACGTGGTAGTGACCGGCGAATGCCACCACGCCGCGGGCCACCGCGAGTTCCAGGAACACCATCAGCAGTGCCAGCACCACGGTGACGATCGACCGATAGACGAACAGCAACATGATCGTGATGACGCCGAACGTCAGCCCGGTGATCAACTGCAGGCTGCGGTCGCCGGCGATGTGGGTGTCGGCGATCAGCGCCGACGGCCCGGTGACGTAGGTCTTGACCCCTGGCGGCGGCGGCACGCTCTCGACAACCTTCTTGACCGCCTCCACCGATTCGTTGGCGAGCGTCTCGCCCATGTTGCCGGCCAGGTACAACTGCACGTAGGCGGCCTTGCCGTCCGAACTCTGCGAACCGCCCGCGGTGAGCGGATCGCTCCAGAAATCCTGAACGTGTTCAACGTGTTTGGTGTCGGCGTCGAGTTCCCGGATGATCTCGTCGTAGTAGCGGTGGGCGTCGTCACCCAGCGGTTGCTCGCCCTCGAGCACGATCATGACCGAGGTGTTGGAGTCGAACTCGTCGAACACCTCTCCGATACGGTTCATCGCGATGGTCGAGGGCGCGTCGGCGGCGGCCATCGGAACCGACTGTTCCTGGCCCACCACCTCGATCTGCGGGACGGCGATGTTGGTGTAGACGGCCAGGGCCAGCCAACTCAGGATGATCGGCACCGACAGCCAACGAATCCAGTGCGCGATGTGGGGCCGCGCAACCCGCTTGCCGTCGGAACGACGCTGCCTGGCCAGCGTGATCATCCGGACTTGACGATGCAGAAGGTCTGCGCGCTCACTCCGTTGGACCAGCGTTCATCCTTGACGACGCCGTCGACGGTGATCCGGCACCCGATGGTGTCACTGTCGCCCTGCGCGACGATGTTGGCCGCGGCCGCGGGAGCGGTGGTGGTCAGGGTGAGCGTCCAGGGCAACGTGACGTCGCGGGCGATCTGCGGTTCGGCGTCGAGGTTGAGGTAGTTGACGGTGGCGACGGCACCTTCCGGACCCATGATCTCGTAAACGACCATCTTGGGATTGAACGGCGCCGCGTCGTTGGCCAGTCCGCTGCCGGGCCTGGTGGTCTCGGTCTTGCCGAACACGCCGTGCAGTCGATCCACGGCGAAGGCGGCGATCGCGACGACGACGAGGATCACCAGGGGCATCCAGGCTTTGCGTAGCAGTCGCATGGCCCAGTAGCCGATGCTGCGGCGGGGGCGCTTCTTGGCCTTCGCCCGCTTCTTGTCCAGCTTCCGCTCCCGGCGGCTTCGCTTGGGCCCAGCGGTAGCAACAGGGATATCAGCGGTGGCCGCAGGGATATCAGCGGTGGCCGCAGGGATTTCCGCGGGGCGCTGTTCGCGCGAATCCGGCACGGAATCAGAGCCGGCGCTGGCAGGACTATCGACGGTCACGGACGACTCCCGTCTCCACCACGTTGTCCGGCGTATCGGCACCCCACGACCTGTATCGACACCGCTACATAGTAGGACTAACTGTTCCCCGATGCTAAACCCATGTGACGCGCGTCATCGGGTTGTCATGATCAGACAGCCGGGTCATTGCCCGGGCTTGTGATCCATCCCCGACTCCTTGCGCTGCTGCGCGGTGATCGGAGCCGGCGCGTCGGTCAGCGGATCCACGCCGCCGCCGGACTTCGGGAACGCGATGACGTCGCGGATCGAGTCTGCGCCGAACAGCAGCGCGGTGATGCGGTCCCACCCGAAGGCAATGCCGCCGTGCGGCGGGGCACCGAAGGTGAACGCCTCCAGCAGGAATCCGAACTTCTCCCCCGCCTCCTCGGAGTCGATGCCCATCACCGCGAACACCTTCTCCTGCACATCGCGACGGTGGATGCGGATAGATCCCCCGCCGATCTCGTGACCGTTGCAGACGATGTCATAGGCGTCGGCCAGCACGGATCCGGGGTCGGTGTCGATGGCGTCCCGGTTTTCGGGTTTGGGGGCGGTGAAGGCGTGGTGCACGGCCGTCCACGCTCCGGAGCCGACGGCGACGTCCCCGGCGGCGGTGGCGTCGCCGGCAGGCTCGAACAACGGCGGATCGACGATCCACACGAACGCCCAGGCGTCGTCGTCGATCATGTCCAGGCGCCGGGCGATCTCGCCGCGCGCCGCTCCGAGCAGGGCACGCGACGTCCTGGCCGGACCGGCCGAGAAGAACACGCAGTCGCCGGGGTTGGCGCCGACCCGGGCGGCCAGGCCGTCACGTTCGGCGTCGGAGAGATTCTTGGCGACCGGGCCGCCCAGCGAGCCGTCCTCACCGATCAACACGTAAGCCAGGCCCTTGTGGCCGCGCTGCTTGGCCCATTCCTGCCAGCCGTCCAGCGTCCGCCGCGGCTGCGACGCCCCGCCCGGCATCACCACCGCACCGACGTAGGGCGCCTGGAAGACCCGGAACGGGGTGTCGGCGAAGTAGTCGGTGCATTCCACGAGTTCCAGACCGAAGCGCAGATCCGGTTTGTCCGAACCGAATCGGCGCATCGCGTCGGCGTAACTCATCCGCGGGATTGGCCGTGGCAGCTCGTACCCGATCAGCGACCACAGGGACGCCAGGACCTCTTCGGCGACGGCGATGACGTCGTCGGAGTCGACGAAGCTCATCTCCACGTCCAACTGGGTGAACTCGGGCTGGCGGTCGGCGCGGAAATCCTCGTCGCGGTAACAGCGGGCGATCTGGTAGTAGCGCTCCATGCCGCCGACCATCAGAAGTTGCTTGAACAACTGCGGGCTCTGCGGCAGCGCGTAGAACGATCCCGGCTGCAACCGGGCGGGCACCAGGAAATCCCGGGCGCCCTCCGGGGTCGAACGGGTCAGGGTGGGCGTCTCGATCTCGACGAAGTCGTGGGCGGCCAGCACCGAACGTGCCGCGGCGTTGACCCGCGAGCGCAGCCGCAGCGCATCGCCAGTGCCACCGTCGCGGCGCATGTCGAGGTAGCGGTGCCGCAGGCGGGCCTCTTCGCCGGCGGGCTCGTCGAGTTGGAACGGCAGTGGCGCGCACTCCCCGAGGACTGTCAGCGTCGTCGCGTTGACCTCGATGTCGCCGGTGGCGATGTCGGGATTCCCGTTGCCTTCCGGCCGGACCTCGACCACACCCTCGACGGCGACGCAGAACTCCGCGCGCAGACGGTGTGCCTGCGCCAATACGTCGGCCTCGCGGAACACCACCTGGGCCACGCCGGGGCAATTTCCCGAGTCGCTTCGCTCCTGCCCACCGGAGCCATCCCGCAGGTCGATGAAGATCACCCCGCCATGGTCACGGCGTCGAGACACCCATCCGGCCAGGGTGACCGTCTGCCCGGCGTCGGTGGCCCGCAGCGAGCCCGCGGCATGAGTACGCAGCACCAAGATCTCCCTGGAATCGGCGAAGGAAACGAACGGCCAGTCTATGAGGTGCTCCGCGGGGCACTGCCGACGCCTCACCAAGATGGTGCGAGCCCCTCGCCGACCACGCCACCGGACGTTGCTGCTGTGGCAAACTGGGCCGCAGGCGCCCGGCCAGGCGGGCCGAAGCACTTGAGGAGCGCTCGTGACCTTCAACGAAGGCATGCGGATCGATACCAGCAGCGTCGGAAGCAGCGGCGGGGCCGGACGCGGTATCGCGATCGGCGGCGGCGTCGGTGGCCTGGTGATCATGCTTATCGCGCTGTTCCTCGGCGTCGATCCGGGGCCTGTCCTGCAGCAGACATCCGCGCCGACCCAGTCGCAACCGGGTTTTGATCTGGCCCAGTGCAAGACCGGCGCCGACGCGAACAAGTTCGCCGAATGCCGGGTGGTAGCCACCACCAACTCGCTGGACGGCATCTGGTCTCAGCTGCTCAAGGGCTACCGCAAGCCCAGGACGCAGCTGTTCAAAGGTCAGGTGCAGACCGGATGCGGTGCGGCCGACAGCGATGTGGGGCCGTTCTACTGCCCGGCCGATCAGACCGCCTACTTCGACGTCGGGTTCTTCGACGTGCTCAAGAACGAGTTCGGCTCCAGCGGCGGCCCATTGGCCCAGGAGTATGTGGTCGCCCACGAGTATGGCCATCACGTGCAGAACCTCACCGGGGACCTCAGCCGCTCACAGAAGAGCGCAAAGGGCGCCACCGGTGGCGGTGTGCGCTCGGAACTGCAGGCCGACTGCTACGCCGGAGTCTGGGCCCACTACGCGGCGATCACCAAGCAGCCGGGAACCGACGTGACTTACCTTGAGCCGTTGAGCGACAAGGACATTGCCGACGCGCTGTCGGCGGCGGCCTCGGTCGGCGACGACCGCATCCAGAAGGAGACGACCGGACGGGTCAACCCGGATAGTTGGACGCACGGATCATCGGCGCAGCGCCAGAAGTGGTTCACCGTGGGGTATCAGACCGGCGATCCCAACAAGTGCGACACCTTCAGCGCGCAGAACCTGGGCTGACCGCCCGGCCCTGATCGTTCGGGGTGGGCTACCAGGGCCGGAGCGCGCACTGGACGCCACTGCCGCCCTGCTGGGACACGACGACCTGGCCGTCGACGGCGATCTCACAACGGAACTCGGGGTTGACCCGCAGACCGCCACTGGCACTGACGAACGCCCACTGGGTGGGATCGGTGAGCGTGGCCTGAACGGTCCACGGCGCCCCCGGCCCGACCTGGGTGCGTGCCAACGGCATGTACTGCGGCTTATTGGCCGCGGCCTGATCGGGCGGATCGATGGACACGTAGTAGATGTTGGCCGTCAGGTCGCTGGTGGTGGTCACGGTGTAGGTGACCTGATGCGCCCCGACGGGAACTGCGGCACTCGTGCTGGTGGGCGCGGTGGCGGGGGCGTCGGATGTCGTCGGGGTCGCGGTCGCCGACTCCGTGGGCGCCGTGGGCGTTGCGGTGGCGGTCGAAGTCGGCGGTGCGGGCGTCTCAGTCGGGTCGGCGCCCGCAGTCGGGGCTGCCGCGATCCCGGTGACCAGCAGTGCCGCGGCGAGGGTCAGATGTCGCATACCGGTCCTATCGACTCGCGGACCGGCGGCGTTACCGCTTCAGCCCACATCCCGCAGGTTGTTCGACGCCGGAAACGCTGCCGCGGCCATCCTGCTGAACAGGTCCATGCCGGCGGCGACCGCGCCGTCGACGAATCCGGTCAACGCCGCCACGTCGGCGGGCCGGTTACGACTGACGGCCCGGACCCCGACCAGGTGAGGATCGCAGGAACCGTGGACGACGGCCTGAATCGCGGGGTCTTCGGCGTTCCAGGCGGCGGCGAGGTCGCTCAGCCAGTCCGCCTTGCCGGCCGGGTAGTACCGGTCCGGGCTGATGGTCACCAGGACCGCGTCCGGTTCGCCGTCACACCCTTGCAGGTGGACATTGAGCCGGCCGCGGTACGCACCGGCCAGGAAATCGACGAGAAAGAAGTACTCGTCGTCGTGATGGCCGCGGAAGTACTGCACGCCGCGGGCGCGCAGGTAGTCCTCGATCTGCCGCTTCATGCCAGATCAACGCGCGTGTCCCGCCGGGCGGTTCCCGATCGAAGGTAAGAATTCAATGAGGCGAAGGAGCGGCGCCGCGAACCCCCCACCCCGGAACCATCATGAAAGTCGCGAAAGAACCTCGGCCACAACGGAATTGAACGGGATGTCAACCTGGTCACCGGTGCTCAGATCTTTGACCCCGACAGTCCCGGCATCGACGTCGCGGTCGCCGGCGACCAGGGCGACCCGCGCGCCGGACCGGTCGGCGGCGCGCATCGCGCCCTTGATCCCGCGGTCGCCGTAAGCCAGGTCCACCCGCACGCCCGCGTTGCGCAGTGTCGCCGCCAGTCGGGCCAGTTCGATCTTGGCCCGCTCCCCCAACGGAACGCCGAAGACCTCGCAGCGCGCGCGTTCGCCCACCGCCGCACCCTCGGCCCGCAGTGCCAGCATGGTGCGATCCACTCCGAGCCCGAACCCGATGCCGGAAAGGTCCTGGCCGCCCAGTTGGGCCATCAGGCCGTCGTAGCGGCCGCCGCCGCCGATCCCGGACTGCGCGCCCAGACCGTCGTGGACGAACTCGAAGGTGGTCTTGGTGTAGTAGTCCAGACCACGTACCAGTCGTGGGTTGACGATGTACGGCACCGCCAATGCATCGAGATGGGCCAATACCGTGTCGAAGTGTCCCCTGGCTGCACCGGAGAGGTGGTCGAGCATCAACGGCGCGTCGGCGGTCAGTTCGCGGATGTGGGGTCGTTTGTCGTCGAGCACCCGAAGCGGGTTGAGTTCGGCACGCGCACGCGTCGCCTCGTCGAGGTCGAGGCCGAACAGAAAATCCTGCAGGACTTCCCTATATCGCGGCCGGCAGGTGCCGTCGCCGAGGGAGGTGATCTCCAGCCGGAAACCGGTCAACCCCAGCGACCGGAATCCGGCGTCGGCGATGGCGATGACCTCGGCGTCGAGGGCGGGATCGTCGACGCCGATGGCCTCCACCCCCACCTGCTGGAGCTGTCGATAGCGGCCGGCCTGGGGACGCTCGTAGCGGAAGAACGGCCCGGCGTAGCACAGCTTGACCGGCAGCGCCCCGCGGTCCAGGCCGTGCTCGATCACCGCCCGCATCACCCCGGCAGTGCCCTCCGGGCGCAGCGTCACCGACCGCTCGCCGCGGTCGGCGAAGGTGTACATCTCCTTGGACACCACGTCGGTGGACTCCCCGACCCCGCGGGCGAACAGCGCGGTGTCCTCGAAGATCGGCAGTTCGATGTCGCCGTAGCCGGCCAGGCGTGCCGTGGCGAGCAGTCCGTCGCGCACCGCGACGAACTCCGCCGACTCCGGGGGCAGGTAGTCCGGCACGCCCTTGGGCGCCTGGAAGTCGCTCACCGGGCTGCCCGGCCAGTCTGAAGTCGGGTCATAGCGTCAGGCCCTCCAGGAACGGGTTGGCGTGCCGCTCGAATCCGATGGTCGAGCTCTCTCCGTGGCCGGGCAGCACCCGGGTGTCGTCGTCGAGCACGAGCAGCTTGGTGACGATCGAGGTGAGCAGATCCCGGCCGCTTCCACCGGGCAGGTCGGTGCGGCCGACGGACTGCTTGAACAACGTGTCGCCGGTGAAGGCCACCGCCTGGTCGTGATGGCGAACCCGGAACACCACCGACCCCCGGGTGTGCCCCGGCGTGTGGTCGACGGTGACCCCGATCCCGCCCAGGTCGAGAATCTCGCCGTCGCCGTCGAGTTCCACCACCTGCTTGGGCGCGCGGAACAGGGCACCCAGCGCGATCTGCCCGATTCGCGGTCCGAACCCCCGGATGGGGTCGGTCAGCATGAACCGGTCCTCGGAGTGGATGAACACCGGGCAGCCGAAGGTGTCGGCCACCTTCTGCGCCGACCAGATGTGGTCGATGTGCCCGTGGGTCAACAGAACCGCAGCCGGGGTGAGGCGGTTCTCGTCGAGGATCCGGCGCAGCGGCCCGAATGCACGCTGACCGGGGTCGACGACGATCGCGTCAGCACCCGCGCTGGGGGCCAACACGTAGCAGTTACAGGCCAACACGCCGGCCGGGAACCCGGTGAGGAACACGCGGACCAGTGTCCCATCCGGCTCGGAGCGGCCGTGGACCCCATCGGTGCCCGGCGGTTCGGGTAGGCCGTGACCGGTATTCACATGTTCGGCTGGCACACTCGTCAGCGCGCATTGACGACCGATGATGACGGAGGAACACCGCGGTGCCCACGAACGCCGAACGACGCGAAGCCGCCCAGCGCAAGCTCGAGCAGCAGCTCGAACAAAGCGCCCAACGCGAGAAGCGCCAACGTCTGCTCACCGTGGTGGGGGCGGTGACGGCCATCGCCGTCGCGGCGGCCGCGATCGCGTTCTTCGTCTTCAAAGGCGACAAGCACACCGAGGCGCCGGCGACCGCGGCACCGAAGTCGGGGCCTACCGAACTCGTGCGCGGCGGCCCCGACCAGCTTCCGGCCTTCAAGGCGCCGGCCGACCTCGGCGGCAACTGCCAATACCCGGCGGCGGAGCAGGCTGCCAGGAAGGTGGATCCGCCCAAGAACGGGAAGGTGCCGACCGAGCCGGCGCAGATCAGCGTCAGCATGGCCACCAACCAGGGCAACATCGGTCTCTGGCTCAATAACGCCGAAGCGCCGTGCACGGTCAACAGCTTCGCCAGCCTGGCCCAGAAGGGCTTCTTCGACGACACCATCTGCCACCGGGAGACCACCGCACCCGGGCTCGGCGTCCTGCAGTGCGGGGACCCGGCGGGCACCGGCAGCGGCGGCCCCGGCTACAAGTTCGCCAACGAGTACCCGACGAACCAGTACCCCAAGGACGATCCCGCTCTGAAGAAGCCGGTGCTCTACCCGCGCGGCACCCTGGCGATGGCCAACGCCGGCCCGGACACCAACGGCAGTCAGTTCTTCCTGGTCTACAAGGACTCCCAATTGCCCCCGAACTACACGGTGTTCGGCTCCATCGACGCCACCGGTCTGGCCACGCTGGACAAGATCGCCGAGGGCGGGGTCGCCGGTGGTGGCGAGGACGGCAAGCCCGCCACCGAAGTGACGGTCAAGTCCGTCCTGCTGGACTAGCCGACGTGACCTTTTCGCCGCCGCCCTACGAGCCGCCCCCGGCTTACGGGCCGGTGCCGCCCGAGGGCGGAGCGCCACAACCGGCCGCGGCGGAGTATCCGTATCCGCCCGATCCGTCCTCCCCGCCATTTACCCCGTATCCGCCATATCCGCCGTATCCGTACGGCCCGCCGCCGCGCACCAACGCGCTGGCGATCGCGACGCTGTTCAGCGCATTCCTGTGTACACCGGTGGCGATCGTCTTCGGCCATGTGTCGCTGGCACAGATCAGACGCTCGGGCGAGCAGGGCCGCGGTCTGGCCATCGCCGGACTGGTGATCGGCTACCTGCTCACCGCGGCGGTCGTCGCGATGCTGCTGTTCGGTCTGCTGCTGGCCCGGCTCGGCCGGGAGGCGTTGGACTCCGGGTATGTGGCCGCCCCGTCGACGGCGGAACGGACAACGAGTACCCCACCAACCAGTACCGCAGGCTGGCCCTGAGCCACTCGTTGTGAAACAGCCTGCGGCTCAAGCTATTCCGGATGCCGTCTCGGCGGAGATGCCGGGGTGCAACACGGCCACCGGACAGCTGGCGTGGGCGAGCACCTTCTGGCTCACCGATCCCATGATCAGGCCGGAGAATCCGCCGGAGCCCCGGCTGCCCACCACCAGAAGGTCGGCGCCGATCGCCTCGGAGAGCAGCACCTCGGCGGGACGGCCGGTCCCCGCGACGAAGGAGACCGGCACATCGGGGAAGGCCGCCGCGGTGACGATCACCGGGGAATGGAACGCGCTGGTGTCCGACCCCGGGGTGGCGTTCTCCGGGTCGATCTGCTCGGTCTCCGGTTCGCCGCGCCCCGCCTCCACGCTCACCGCAACCACACCGGACCCGATCGCTGCGGCGTGCCGGAACGCGAAGGCGGCCGCCCGGTTCGAGGCCGGCGAGCCGTCGTAACCCAGGACCACCTGCCCGGGGTTCCCCGGGTACCCCTCGGTGTCCTCGAACGGCAAGCCGCCCTCCAACCCGGAGTGGACCACCACGACCGGACATTGCGCGTACGGGGCGACATGCATGGTCGTCGAGCCCAACAGCAGGCCCCGGAAGCCCTCGACCCCACGGGATCCGAGCACCAGAACGTCGGCCTCCTCCCCCGCCGCCAGCAGTGACTTCACCGGAGAGTCGGGCATCTGCAGCGCCCGGATCTCCAGGTGGGGCTGCTGCGCCCGGGCCACCTCCACCGCGTCGGCGAGCACACCGGCGGGCTCCGCCACCAACGTCGGCGTCGCCATCGCGTCGGGACGGGCGTGCAGCACGGTCAGCGGCAGCCCGTAGGCCACCGCGGTGTCCGCCGCCCACCGCAACGCGGCGATGCCGTTCTCGGACCCGTCGGCCCCGACGACCACGCCGGCCTCCGCCGCGTCGACTCCCTCGGTCATGCGGGCCCCTCTCTGCGGTCAAATCTGTCACGCAAAGCAAACACCGAACATGGCTTCGTGTCAGCGGTACGGTGCTTCCCAGTCGGCAGTTCGCCGGTTCATGCGAGATCGATCCGGGGCGGGGGAATGGAAGAGACACACCAACTCCATCACGCCCCCGAGGCGGACCTGAAGGAAAAGGGCCTCTCCCGTAACTCCCTCGGGGTGTTCGGCAGCGTTGTTCTGGGAATCTCCTGCGTCGCGCCGGCCTACACGCTGTCGGCGACGATCGGGATTCTGGTCACCCAGGCCGGTCACAAGACCGCGGTGGTGATCATCGCCGGGTTCCTGCCGATGTTCTTCGCGGCCTACGCATATCGCGAGCTGAACAAGGTCATGCCGGACTGCGGCACATCGTTCACCTGGACGTCCAAGGCGTTCGGGCCCTACGTCGGCTGGCTCGGCGGATGGGCGGCCATCCTGGCGACCGCCATCGTGCTGTCCAACCTCGCCGGGGTGGCCGTCGAGTTCTTCTACCAACTCCTCGGTGACATCTTCGGCAGTCCGGGCTTGGGCAGCCTGTGGGAGAACAACGCCGTCAACGTGGCGACCTGCCTGACATTTCTCGCCGCGGCGACCTGGGTCGCCTACCGCGGCATCACGACCACCGAGAAGGTGCAGTTCATTCTGGTCGGCTTTCAGTTGGCGGTGCTGCTGATCTTCGCGGTGGTGGCCGTCGCGAAGTCCCGGACATCGTCCACCGGCCTGGAGTTCGGTTGGGACTGGTTCAGCCCCGCGGGCCTGACCCTCTCGGCGTTCATCGCCGGGCTGTCGGGTTCGATTTTCGCGTTCTGGGGCTGGGACACCTGCTTGACGGTCAACGAGGAGTCCAAGGGCTCGGACAAGACGCCCGGACGGGCCGCGCTGCTCACCGTGCTGTCGATCCTGCTGACCTACCTCATCGTGTCGACCGCCTCGGTGCTCTACGCCGGAACCGGCACCGACGGAGTCGGGCTGGGCAACGAGAGGATCGCCCACAACGTCTTCGGCGCACTGGCCGAACCGGTGCTGGGCAGGCCCTGGCACACCATGCTCTTCCTGGCGGTGCTGGCCTCCAGCGTCGCCAGCCTGATCACCACCTTCCTGCCGGCTTCGCGCACCATGCTCGGCATGGCAACCTACAAGGCGCTGCCCCCGCGGTTCGGCGCAATCCATCCGGTTTATCTGACGCCGTCCTACGCGACGGTGGTAGCCGGGGTCTTCGCCGGCGGCTTCTACACGGTGATGATGTTCCTCAGCGAGAACGCGCTGACCGACACCATCTACTCGCTGGGCATCATGATCTGCTTCTATTACGGGCTGACGGCGTTCGGCTGCATCTGGTTCTTCCGCCACGAACTGTTCGCGAACGTGTCCAGCCTCATCTTCAAACTGCTCTTTCCGCTGCTGGGCGGGGTCGGTCTGTTCACCGTGCTGATCGTGACCCTGCACGACGCCGCCTCACCCGACTACGGAAGTGGTGCAAGCGTTTTCGGTGTCGGACTGGTGCTGGTTCTGGGCCTCGGGTTGATCCTGCTGGGCCTGGTGCTGATGTTGGTGTGGCGGTCGTTCCAACCAGCGTTCTTCCGTGGCGAGACCCTGCTCAAAGACACCCCCGTCGTCGTGGATTGACGCCCGGCCTCGGCGGGGTTCCCCTTACCCGCTGTGGCAGGCTCCCCCGCCGCCCTTCGGCGTCGGCGGCGCATCGATGGACGGATTCCGGTCGAAGAAGCCGGACGGCTTGAGCCAGAACGACACCGTGTCCACCGACATGATCGGCCACTCCTCCATCCGGGTGATGTGGTGGATACCGAACACGTACCAGAGCACCACGTCGGTATTCACCAGCGGTGCATCATCCTTGATCCACTCTGTCATTCCGGCGTCGCTCTCGGACTGGACGGGGTACGCGCCCGCCGGCCAGCGTTCGTCCGAACTGTTCTTGGTCACCCAGAGGGTGTGACCGATCACCGGAGCCCGCAGATACTGGGGTGACAACTCATCCATCATCGGGGGGAAGCACGCTCCGGGGACGAGCTTGTAAGCAACGTTGGTGCCGTGCTTGTTGACTTTGTTCGGGTTGACCACCTTCCAACTCCGCTGGGTCGACCAGTCGAAGTCCCGGGCGGACTCCGCCTCGGAGGTGATCGGCGTCGCCTCGGTCACCAGAGCGAGCCCGTAGGGGTTTTCCGCCGATACCGGCGGTGCGACCGAGTCGATCTCCATGACGGTGTTGCCCTCACCATCGACATCCAAGTCCAGTCGTGCGACCAGGAAATGCTGATGGAACGGAGCGTAGGTGTTCTTGTCGACAACAGTCCCGTAGGGCGGCGGGGTCGAGCCCTCCGGAAAGGGAGTGGTCACCATGATGCCGGTGGCCCGGATCTCACACTCGATGTTGCCATCCTGGTAAAGGCGCCAGTAGATCAGGTACTCGTAGTTCGCCACGGTGGCATGGCAGGAGATCACCATTCGCCGCTGCCGACGCACCTCGGCTCCGTGCTTGTAATCGACGTGCTTCCACAGAACGGCGTTGTCCTCCTCGTGCAGACATATCGCGTTCTTAATGGTGTAGGGCTCGCCCCGGGTGTCGGCCAGGGTCGCGTCGAGGTAGACGATCTCGCCCAGACAGTCGCAGCCCAACTCCAGCGAAGTCGTCATTACCCCCAGTCCCCACTCCCCGATGTCGAAGGCCGTCCTGCGGTAGTGGTCGAAAGAGGGATCTCGGTAGGGAACCACCATCTCCGCGAGCGAAATGCGATAGGCGACATAGCGTTTGACGCCGTTGTCGTCGAAGGCCAACTGGTAGATGACCGGGCCCTCCCGATAGTTGAAACCCAATCGCATGGTCCAGTTGAGCCACTTCAGTTCCGAACCGTCGAGGGTGAACGACGGGCCCTCGGGCTGGGTGATGTGCAGCGGCTTCACATCGGTTCGCGGCTCGATGCCCCGGAGCGAGGGCACGTACTCACAGTCCACCTCGGGCTGGCCGTAGGAGTGGTCGTTGTCGATTTCGAGCAGTTCATGGGTGTTCATGTCGACGACCAGTTGAAGGCCGGAGACCGGATGCCCGTACGGGTTGCCCTCCGGTGTCGCCCGGACCCACAGGTCGCACCAGCCGAGTCTGCGGTTCGGGTACTTCTCCTTTCGCCGGATGACGGCCCGGGCGAGTTCCACCGAAGCCGGCATCAGAGCCTTGGCGTATGCCCAGGTGTCGATCAAGATCAGATCCATGTCGGTGAAGCCGCGCTCGGCGAGTGCGGCGATGACATCGGGATGCTTGCGCATCGCCTCGTCCATCTCGTAGAACTCGTCGACGGTGAAATTGGGCTGGACGCCCGGGATGTGTTCGAACGAGAGAACCGATTCGCCGATCAGGTCGACCGTGGCCTCATAGGTCTTGTTCTCGGTCCGGTCCAGGAGCACCGCGAAGGACGTGCGCGGCAACGGATCTCCCGGACGCCAGGCCTTGACGAAGCTCTTCTCGGGCTCCTTGAGTTCTATTGCGGTAAAACGCCACCCATCGGTCACCCTGCCCGCTTGCCGAATGACCTGAGCCGTTCGCCGCAATTCATCAGTCGAGAGCGAGTCCAGTGGATGTTGGGCCATTTATTGTCTCCTTGACCGAGTGTGAGTGTCGACGGTTTCCACGTCACCGGAGTCCACGACATGAGAGAGTTGGAACCCGTATCACAAGCTAATCGACCGGCAGGACCTCGGTATTCCCATGGTATCCAGCGTGTTCCGATCTCGCGGGCTTAATGGCATGCCCGAGGTCCGGACGTTCTTCCGAACCAACGAGCAACCCATCTTCTTCGTCGGCCCCACCGCGTTCAATCTGCTCGGGATTGACCGCTGGGTGCGCGGATTCGAGTACATCGTGTACCACGACTCGTGGGACTCGGCGCATCCGAGGGTATTCACCCCGAGCAGCAAGCCGTACACGGAGTTCACCAGTTCCGAGCAAATCAACAACTACTTGTTGCGTGATCCCGAAGTGCAGCGCCACATTGAATTCCACTGCGCAGCAACTGGATTGCGACCGATGATCGCCATGGTCTTCTTCGACGAGGAGACCGAGCAGATCTGCCGCGATCTGGACTACAACCTGATCCTGCCGCCGGACTCCCTGCGCCGGCATCTCGACTCCAAGATCGTCACCACGCGACTCGGCGAGGAGGCCGGTGCTCCGTCGGTGCCCAACGTCCTGGCCCGCGCCGATAGCTATCAACAACTCTGCGAATTGAGCGCCGCAGCGGGCCTGGGTTCGGACCTGGTGGTCCAGACCCCCTACGGCGACTCGGGCAAGACGACGTTCTTCATCACCTGCGAGGCCGAATGGGATCGCGACAGCGCGAACATCATCGGCCAGGACCTCAAGATCATGAAGCGGATCAATAACCGGGCCGTGGCAGTGGAGGCGGTCAACACCGAACACGGAACTGTCGTCGGTCCCTTCATGACCGACCTCACCGGCTATCCGGAGCTGACCCCCTACCGTGGCGGCTGGTGCGGGAATGACCTTTTCCCCGAGGCACTCTCGGAGGCGCACCGCAACACCGCCATCGGTCATGTCCGGCGCCTAGGCGACCGTCTCCGCGGCGAGGGGTACAAGGGCTTCTTCGAGGTCGACGTTCTGGTGGACCTGGATTCGGATCACGTCTACCTTGGCGAACTGAACCCGAGGATCTCCGGAGCTTCCTCGATGACCAACGTCACCGCCGGCGCGTACGCCGACATTCCGCTGTTCCTTTTCCACCTGCTGGAATTCATGGATGTCGACTACCAAGCCGACGTCGACGAGATCAACGAACGCTGGCGCGAACTGGCCGCCGTGGATGTGTGGGCGCAGTTGATCATGAAGGAACCCAACGAGGCGGTGGAGCGGATTCTGGCCGCGCCACAGACCGGCCGGTATCGACTCACCGAGGACGGCGCGCTGAACTTCATCGGCGTCACCAACGACTGGCACGACGTCACCCACGAGGACGAGTGCTTCTTCCTGCGTGTCTACGGCCCTGGGGATTACCGGTTCAAGGGAGCGGACCTGGGCATCTTGGTGACCAAGGGGCGGATGCAGACCGACGACGGATTGACCCGGCGTTGCCGCAGGTATATCGACGGTATACGTGCGATGTACGTCAGCGAAGCACTGCCCACTGCGCCGTCGGTATACCCGATCGCCTTCGTCAAGTAGCCGATCAGCCGTGGCCGCGTTCGCGGCCCTCCACCACGCCGATCGGCCCGGTGAGCGCTGTGCGGTCGTGGCCCTGGCCAGACAACCCGGCAAGATGTCGGCCCGTTGCCGCGAATGCCCGGACCGTGTCGAGCAGATATGACGCCGACTGGGCGGTCGGCCACGATGACATCTTGACCGACACGGTTCTGGTCGCCCTGTCGACCACCACCATCTGACCGTGAATGCCCAGGCATACCTGGAGATCACCGACGGGACCCGGCACGTGCCAGAACTGGTTGCGATACCACCCCCCGGTCAGCGTGGCCTCGGATGCCGACGCCACGAACGCCCCGCGGATGTCGGGGTCGAGTGTGCGCGACTGCACGAGCCACCGGTTGGGAACGACGGGCATCCCCGCCACGTAGCCGTCATCGAGCAGCATCTGTCCGAACCTGGCGATGTCGCGCGCGGTGGCCGACATCCCGCCATCGTGGATCGCCGAACCGACTCCGTCACAGGTGATTTCGGCCTCGAACTCGGCGCCCATCCGCTGCCAGATCAATGTCGAGATCAGATCCGCCATCCGGACACCGGCGGCACGCTCGCAGACCCAGCCCAACATGTCGGTATCGGCTGAGCGGTACACGAACGGTCCGCCGTGGGGGCTCACAGCGCTCATCGAGGCGAGAAAGGCGTACATGCCGCCGACATGTCCGGGGCTCAATCCGGGGCGCCACCCCATGTGACGCTCCATCACCCGTACCTCGGCGTCGGGATTGGTGTACTCCTCGCGGAACAGCACGCCGGTCCGCATGTCCAGCAGGTCACGCACCCGCGCCCCGCCGTATCCCGAGCCGGTGACCTCGGGCACATAGAGGTCGACGGGCTGATTCGGGTCGAGTTGGCCGCGGTCGACCAGTACCCCGGCGACACAGCCGACGACCGACTTGGTGACCGACATCAGCAGATGCACCGTCTCAGCGGTCATTCCGCCGTAGTAGCGCTCCAGGACGATGCGCCCGTCATGGATCACCACGACTGCGTCTGTCCAGGTCTCCTGCAGTACGTCGGCGAGGGTCGATACTCGTTCATCGACCCGATGGACCCCGACCACAGCAGGGTCCAGTGGGGTGTCGTGGCGCACCAGCGGGCGCACCAGTCCGTGTCCGATCGGAATCCGTTGGGTGGGAATCAGTTCCCGCAGGTGCTGAAAAGACCAGCGGTTGAAAGGCGGGTCCTGCCAGTTGACCAGCGTGACACGCCCCCCCGGGTCGGAGGGGAACCCTGACATCAGCGGCACCTCAGGCATGCGCCAACCCTACCGCTCAGCCCCCATGATTCAGGCGGCGGAAGTCCGATTGCCGCCCTCCTCACCCGGGCTCGTCCCTCGCCCGGGATCGTCAGGCCGCGGACGTCACCCGGTAGACGTCGTAGACGCCCTCGACGTTGCGCACCGCGTTGAGCACGTGGCCCAGATGTTTAGGGTCGCCCATCTCAAACGTGAAGCGGCTCACCGCAACACGGTCATCGGAGGTGGTGACCGATGCCGACAGGATGTTCACCCGCTCATCGGCGAGCACCCGGGTGACGTCGGACAGCAACCGGTGCCGGTCGAGCGCCTCCACCTGGATAGCGACCAGGAACACCGATGTCGGCGACGGCGCCCACAGCACCTCGATGATCCGCTCGGACTGCTGACGCAGATCGCCGGCGTTGGTGCAGTCGGTGCGATGCACACTCACCCCGCCGCCGCGGGTCACGAACCCCATGATGTTGTCTCCCGGGACGGGCGTGCAGCACTTGGCGAGCTTGGTCAGGGTCCCGGGCGCACCCGGCACCGCCACCCCGGTGTCCTCGGTGGAGCGCTGGCGCACCAGCATCGTTGCCGGCGTGGACCGTTCGGCCAGTTCGTCCTCGGCGCCGTCGGCACCACCGAGTTGGGCCAGTAGCCGCTGCACGACGTGCCGCGGCGAGACATGGCCCTCACCGACGGCGGTGTAGAGCGCCGAGACGTCGGCGTAGCGCAATTCCTGGGCCAGCGCCGACATGGCCTCGCCGTTGACGATGCGCTGCAGTGGCAGGCCGCCGCGTCGAACCTCCCGCGCAATGGAGTCCTTACCCGCCTCCAGTGCCTCCTCGCGGCGCTCCTTGGCGAACCACTGCCGAATCTTGGCCTTCGCCCGCGGGGAGACCGCGAAACTCTGCCAGTCCCTCGACGGGCCGGCGTTGGGCGCCTTCGAGGTGAAAACCTCGACCACTTCGCCGTTTTCGAGCTTGCGCTCGAGCGCGACCAGACGGCCGTTGACCCGCGCGCCGATGCAGCGGTGCCCGACCTCGGTGTGCACCGCGTAGGCGAAGTCGACCGGCGTCGACCCGGCGGGCAGGGTGATCACGTCGCCCTTCGGGGTGAACACGAAGATCTCCTGGACCGCCAGGTCGTAGCGCAGCGACTCCAGGAACTCGCCGGGGTCGGCGGCCTCCCGCTGCCAGTCCAGCAGTTGGCGCATCCAGGCCATGTCGTCGATCTCGCCGACGGCATGGGCGTGCGGAACTCCGTTGCGCCCCTTGGCTTCCTTGTAGCGCCAGTGCGCGGCGATGCCGTACTCGGCGGTGCGGTGCATGTCGCGGGTGCGGATCTGCACCTCCAACGGCTTGCCCTCCGGGCCGACGACGGTGGTGTGCAGCGATTGATAGACACCGAAACGGGGCTGGGCGATGTAGTCCTTGAACCGGCCCGGCATGGGCTGCCAGAGCGAATGCACCACGCCCACAGCGGCGTAGCAGTCGCGGATCTCGTCGCACAGGATCCGCACTCCGACCAGGTCGTGGATGTCGTCGAAGTCGCGGCCCTTGACGATCATCTTCTGGTAAATCGACCAGTAGTGCTTGGGCCGTCCCTCGACGCTCGCACCGATCTTCATCGCACCCAGAGCCGATCCGATATCGGCCCGGACCCGAGCCAGGTAGGTGTCGCGCGAGGGCGCCCGGTCGGCCACCAGACGGACGATCTCCTCGTAACGCTTGGGATGCAGGATGGCGAAGGACAGATCCTCGAGTTCCCATTTGACCGTCGCCATCCCGAGCCGATGGGCAAGCGGCGCAATGACTTCCAACGTCTCCTTGGCCTTGCGAACCTGCTTCTCCGGCGGCAGGAACCGCATGGTCCGCATGTTGTGCAGCCGGTCGGCGACCTTGATCACCAGCACCCGCGGGTCGCGGGCCATGGCGATGATCATCTTTCGGATGGTCTCGCCCTCTGCCGCGCTGCCCAGCACCACCTTGTCGAGTTTGGTGACGCCGTCGACGAGATGGCCCACCTCGTCACCGAACTCGGCGGTCAGCGCCTCGAGGGTGTAACCGGTGTCCTCGACGGTGTCGTGCAACAGCGCCGCGACGAGTGTGGTGGTGTCCATGCCCAGCTCGGCGAGGATATTGGCCACCGCCAGCGGATGGGTGATGTAGGGGTCGCCCGAGCGTCGGAGTTGGGAGGCGTGCTTGGCCTCGGCCACCTCATAGGCCCGCTGCAGAATCGCCAGGTCGGCTTTGGGATAGACCTCACGGTGTACCGAGATCAGCGGTTCGAGCACCGGGTTGTTGGCGCTGCGCTGGGCGGTCATCCGCCGCGCCAGCCGGGCCCGCACCCGGCGTGAGGCGCTGCTGGCGACCTTCGGAGCCGACACCTCGGGCAGCTCGGCGACCGGTGGGACGCCGCCGCCCGGTTCCTCCGCCATGCTCACCTCCGATGTCCCCGTGTGCCGAGAATATCGCCTCTAGAGCAACTGCAGGCTGCGCACCGCCAACGGGCTCAGTCGCTCGCGGCCGCCCAGCCCCGCCAACTCCAACACGACCGCCGCCTCGGTGACCTCCGCGCACGCGTCGTTCAACAGGTCGCGGGCGGCGGCCACGGTTCCGCCGGTGGCGAGGACGTCGTCGACGATCGCCACGCGGCGACCGCTCAGCGCGATGCCGGCGGACGGGATCTCCAAGGTGGCGGTGCCGTACTCGAGGGTGTAGGTCCGGCTGTGGACCGGAGGCGGCAGCTTGCCGCCCTTGCGGATGGCCAGCACCCCGACTCCCAGCCGATGGGCGACGGCACCGCCGAGCAGAAAGCCCCGCGCGTCGATCCCGGCGATCAGGTCGGCACCGGCCACCATTTCTGCGAGAGCCTCGGTGACCGCCGCGAATCCGCGGGCATCGGCCAGCACGGGCGTCAGATCGCGAAAGAGGATTCCGGGCCCGGGGAAGTCGGGAACGTCACGGGTCAGCGCTGCGATGACCGCCGACGCCTCGGCACGGCCGCCGGACCCGGGATCGCGGCTCACTGCGGTTCCAGCCGCCAGCGATCCATGTTCCAGCCGGCGCCCCACTTGGTGGGGTTGGCCTCCACGCCGAACATCTTCTTGGCCGAGATCACGGTGCGCTGCTGCCGGTACAGCGGCAGCGTGGGCATGTCCTCCCACAACAACGGAGCGGCGTCGCCGAGCAGCCTGGCCTGTTCCTTGGGGTCGATGGTCACCGCGAGTGCGGCGATGATCCCGTCGACCTGAGGGTTGTTGTAGCCGGACAGGTTGTTGCCGTTACCGGCGTGCAGGGTGTAGTCGTCCATCGCCGACGAGCCGGTGGACCCGCTGCCCGATGCACCCCCGGTGCTGGCCAGCAGCGCGTCGATCTGTCCGTCGCGCAGCGTCTGCGGACCGACGCCGTCGGCCGTCACGTCGACCACGGTGACGCCCGCCGCCGCGCAGGATTGGGTGATTGCCGCGACTGCGGCGGCCAGCCGCGGATTGGGGCTCTGATAACCCAGGCGCATGGTGATCGCCTCGCCCTGCAGGCCTTCGCGAGCCGCGTCGGCGTTGGCAAGGTTGTACTGGTCGGACAACGGACCGGTTTCCAGCACGCTGTAGGCGTCCTCGGAAACCGTGTTCAGCCGAGAATTGGCGATCGGGAGGCGCGCGTTACCGGCGATGACGTCGCGCGGAACGCAGTGGGCCACCGCGCGACGCGCTTCGGGAGTGGCCAGCACACCCTGCGGGGCGAAGATCAGCTGCTCGATGCCCGCGGACGGAATCTCGCTGCGCTGGTAGTCGTCCGGGGTGGTCAGCGTGCCCGAGGAACCGGTCGCCACGTCGACCACCTGGAAGGTGCCGTTGTTGATCCTGTCCTGCACGTCGACCCCACGCGGCCACACCGTGATCCGCTTGGTGACCGGTTTGGCGCCCCACCACGCGTCATTGGCCGTCAGCACGACCGCGCCCGCGGGCAGCACCGAGTCGATCTTGTACGGGCCCGACGAGGGGAACCGCTTGAGGTCGAGATCGGGCTTGAGGTTCCAGGTGGTGTTCCACGCCTGCGCGATCCGGCCGATGGCTCCCGGGTCCCCGCTCTGGATCGCGGCGGTGACATCCATGCCGAGGTCGTCGGCGAGCACATGGGAGGGCATCAGCGAGGTGGCGGTGAACAGTTGGTTGTATTCGGTGATCGCGCGGGCCGGCAGGAAGTTCACCCGGGCCTTCTTCTGGCCCGGCTGGCATTCGATGCCGGCGATGTCGAGATAACCGGCCTGGCTGGCAGCGTTGAAACCCGGGAACCGCCCAGACTGCGCCGCCCAGGCCAGCACCATGTCGTCGCAGGTGACCGGTTTCCCGTCCGAGTACACCGCGGCGTCGGCGATCTGGTAGTCGAGTACCAGAGGTTCGCGCCCGGTGACCGTGACCGACCCGAAGTCGTTGTCGGCCAACGACTGTCCGTCCGGACCGTGCAGACTGAACCCGGTCAGGGTGCGAGCGAACGCCTGAGGGCCGGCCGAGGCCGCGCCGGTGACCGTGTTGGTGTTGTAGGTGCTCAAGACCCCGTCGACGGCATAGTCGACCTGGTCGGCCGCGCTGTCCGCACATCCGCTCAGGGTGGCGGAAGCCAGCACGGTGACTACCGCGGCGGCGGCCAGACGGCGCCTGTCAGCCACCGGCGGCCTACCGTTCGCGCTTGCCGGAGGGGCGTTGCGGCCGCGCCGGCCGCGCAGCCGCCTCGCTGACGGACCCCGCGCCGACGCCGGCCTCGGCCGGCAGCGCCTCGTCGGCCACGGCCGTGCTCAATTCGGCAGACGTCGCGGATCCCCTGCGGCGGTTGAGAACCCGCTGGGTGTGGTTGCGCACCAGTGCGGTCCGCTCCCGCATCGCCACCAGCAGCGGGGTGGCGAAGAAGATCGACGAGTAGGTGCCCGCCATGATCCCGATCAGCAGCACCAGCGACAGGTCCTTGAGCGTGCCAACACCGAGCAGCCACACCGCGACCACCATCAGCGCCAGCACCGGCATGATCGAGATGATGCTGGTGTTGATCGAGCGCATGAAGGTCTGGTTGACGGCCAGGTTGGCCTGTTCGGCGAACGTTCGCCGGGTGGTGTGCTCGAAGCCCTTGGTGTTCTCCTCGACTTTGTCGAACACGATGACGGTGTCGTAGAGCGAGAAGCCCAGGATGGTCAGCAGACCGATCACGGTGGCCGGGGTGACCTCGAAACCGATCAGGGAGTAGATGCCCGCGGTAATGATGAGGTCCAGCACCAGCGAGCTCAGTGCCGCGATCGCCATATACCGCTCGTAGCGCAACGCGATGTAGAAACCGACCAGAACCAGGAACACCCCCAGTGCGATAAGCGCCTTCTTGGTGATCTGGCCACCCCAGGTCTCCGATACCGCCGAGTCGCTGATGGCCTCCTTACTCGGCTTACCGTCGCTGCCCTTGGGCTGGAACTTCTCGAAGAGCCCATCGCGCAGTTTGGCGGTCTCCTCGTTGGTCAGAGTCTTGGAGCGAATCTGCACGGTGGCGCCCGCGCCGTTGCCGACAGTGACCACCGACTGCGGCGCCGTCCCGATCACATCGGTGAACACCTGCTCAACCTGGGTGACGCTGGCCTCTCCGCGGGGGAAGCCGACCTTCGTGCCGCCCTGGAAGTCGATGCCGAAGCTGAAGCCTCGCAGCACAATGCTGGCTACCGCGATGGCCACCATCAGTGCGGTGATGGCGAAGAACATTTTCCGCCGGCCCATCACGTCGAAGCCGCCGGTGCCGGTGTAGAGGCGGTTGAAGAAGCCGTGACGCGGCAGTGCCGCGTCAGACACCTCCGCGCCGGTTGCCTCGAGTTCGGCGGCTGACGTCACGTCAATTCCGGTGGTCCTACCGGCCCCTGTGGTTTTCTCGGTCATAGATCTATCCCCGTCCCGTCACGGCGGCCACGGCGGCCCGCCGCTCACGTGCGATCTGCTGAACCGCGCCCAGTCCATTGAAGGCCGGTTTGGCCATGGCCGCCGACTTCGACGCCAGGTACATGAGCGGCCAGGTGATCAGGAAGACCACCACGACGTCGAGGATCGTGGTCAGACCCAGCGTGAAGGCAAAGCCCTTGACCTGGCCGACGGCCAGGAAGTAGAGCACCGCGGCGGCGAGGAAGCTGACCGCGGATCCGGACAGGATGGTCTTGCGGGCCCGCACCCAGGCTCGCGGCACCGCCGAGCGGAACGAACGGCCCTCGCGGATCTCGTCTTTGATGCGTTCGAAGAACACCACGAAGGAGTCTGCGGTCGTTCCGATGCCGATGATCAGACCGGCGATACCGGCCAGGTCCAGGGTGTAGTTGATGTAGCGGCCCAGCAGCACCAGGATCCCGTAGACCATGGCGCCGGATGCTGCCAGTGACAGCAGGGTGAGGAACCCGAGCAACCGGTAATAGGCCAGCGAATACAGCAGCACCATCGCCACCCCGATGGCGCCGGCGATCAGACCGGCGCGCAGCGACGTCAATCCCAATGTGGGAGAGACGGTTTCGGCCTCCGAGGACTCGAACGACAGCGGCAGCGAGCCGTACTTGAGCACGTTCGCCAGGCTCTTGGCCGAGTCGACGGTGAACGGCGGATCGCCACCGGAGATCTGGGTCCGCCCGCCGGGGATGGCCTCCCGGATCTGCGGGGCGCTGACCACCTGGGAGTCCAGGGTGAAGGCGGTCTGGGTGCCGATGTTGGCGGCGGTGAAGTCTGCCCAGGTCTTGGCCGCCTCCTCCTTGAACTCCACATCGACGACGTAGGCGCCGCCCTGCTGGTCGAAGCCGGAGGAAGCGTTCTTGATCTGGTCGCCGCTGATGATCGACTTGTCCAGGATGTAGACGTATTTCTTGTCCTGCGAACAGGTCACCAGGGGCAGGTTCGGGTCGTCGTTGCCGGCCAGGACGTCCTCCTGGTCGCACCGGCCGGCCATGTACTTCACCGAGAGCACCAGCAGACTTTGGTTGGTGCTCTGCCGGAGTTCCTTCTCGAACTTGATCCGGGCGGCGAGGTCCTTACCCGCGTCGGGTGGACCGGGCGGCGGGGCCGGCTGACCCGGGGCCGGTGACGGCGCGCCCGGCGGCGGAGGTGCCGGGGACGGAGTCGGCTCCTGCGGGAACGGACGCGGCTGCGGGGCCGGGGATTCGGGCGCCGGTGCGGGTTCGGAACCCGGCGGCGGGGGCGGGGGCGGCGGAACGGGTTCGCCGGGAGGCGGCGGCGGGCCACCGGCAGGCCCACCGGGAGGCGCACCCGGCGGGGTGGCCCCGGGCGGGGGTGCGGGGTTGTTGATGGCCTCGATGGGAATCGGCTGGCCGATCACCGGCCGGATGAACAGCCGTGCCGTCTGTCCCAGGCTGCGGGCGTCACTGCCGTCGGTACCCGGCACCGTGATGACCAGGTTGTCGCCGTCGATCACCACCTCGGATCCCGACACGCCGAGGCCGTTGACGCGGGCGCTGATGATCTGCTCGGCCTGATTGAGGGCGTCGCGGGTGGGCTTGGACCCGTCGGGGGTGCGGGCGGTCAGCGTCACCCGGGTGCCGCCCTGCAGGTCGATACCCAGCTTGGGCTTGGCCTGCTTGTTGCCGGTCAGGAAAACCAGCAGGTAGACGCCGATGAGCAGGGCCAAAAACAGCGCCAGGTAGCGGTACGGGTGCACCGGCGCCGGTGACGATGCCACGTGTCGATTCTCCTCGGTGTATGCCGCGATCCGCTGCGCGGTCGGCGGCGGCTTCCCGCAAAGAGTACGGGTCGCGCGGGTGGTCAGTCCTTGGGCAGGCGATCGGCGTCGAGGTCGGTCAGCTCGATGCCGCGACCGGCGGGGCCGGCCTGATCAACATCCGGCAGTTCCGGCTCGACGCGGTCGCGGATCGCCAGCTTGATCCACCGGGTGATGACACCGGGGGCGATCTCCAGGTCCACGGTGTCGTCGGTGATCCCGGTGATGGTGGCCTGCAGGCCGGAGGTGGTGAGCACCCGGTCGCCCACCCGCAGCGAGTCGTGCAGGTCGATGGTGGCCTGCATGGCCTTGCGCTGGCGACGCGAGGCGAAGAACATAAAGGCGCCCATGATGATGATCAGGGGCAGGAAGCTCACGAGTTCCATGGCAGCGCGCATCTCTTCCGTGTCGTACGAATGGGTTCCCCAGCGGCCCGCTGAAGGGCCCGGTGTCCGACCAGTCTGCCATTGATCCGGGCCGGCCCGGTTCCAGGCACCGCCGAAGGCGATCCTTTCCGGCGTCACCCCCGCCCCCGGCGCGGCACCGGGCGACAATGGGGCGATGGATCTGATCGAGACGTTGCGCAGCTCCGGTGCGGTCCGGGAGTTCACCGGCGAACCGGTCTCCGACGAGGTGGTCGCGCGGATCCTCGACAACGCCCGGTTCGCCCCGAGCGGCGCGAACGCCCAGGCCTGGCACGTCGTGCTGGTCAAGTCCGCGGCGCTGCGCGCCGAACTGCGGGATCTGTACCTGCCGGGGTGGCGGGACTACCTGGCGATGGGCGCCGCGGGCCTGCGGCCGTGGGCGCCGACCAACGACCCGGCCGCCGAGGCGGCGGCCCTGGCGGCAACGCCCGTTGCCGTCACCGCCGCGGCTGCTCAGGGATTCGCCGGCGAGTTGGACCGGGTGCCGGTACTGCTCGTGGTGTTCGCCGACCTGTCCGCGCTGGCCGCGGTGGACCGTGACGCCCAGCGCTATTCCTTCGCCGGAGGTGCCTCGGTGTACCCGTTCGTCTGGAGCATCCTGCTCGCCGCGCGGGCCGAGGGGCTGGGCGGTGTACTGACAACGATGCTGATCCGGGCGGAGGACGCAGTGCGTCGCCTGCTCGGCGCGCCCGAGAATTGGGCAGTCGCGGCGGTGCTGGCACTGGGCCATCCGATCCGCGCGCCGCGGCGGCTTCGGCGCCGGGCGGTGTCGTCGTTCACCACCGTCGACCGGATCGACGGCGCGGCGCTGCACGATCCACCGAAGCCGTCGGGAAACCCATCAGCGGCGACGTAATCCGTTACCTGGCCGCACAGTTGCGCCCGTTATCGGTTGCGCGATGCACTGTCGCGACTACGCTCGGATCACTCCCATCCAATCGAGGAAATGCGATGACAACTGACGTGAGCACCGTCGAGCAGACCCGCAAACTGGTGACCGAGATCCCCGGGCCTAAATCACTGGAGATGACCAAACGTCGCGTCGCCGCGGTGTCCCACGCGGTCGGGGTCACCATGCCGGTGTACTGCGCCCGCGCCTTCGGCGGCATCATCGAGGACATCGACGGCAACCGGCTGATCGACCTCGGTTCCGGGATCGCCGTGACCACGATCGGCAACTCCTCCCCCCGGGTGGTCGACGCGGTGAGCGAACAGGTGGCCAGGTTCACCCACACCTGCTTCATGGTGACGCCATATGAGGAGTACATCGCCGTCGCTGAACACCTCAACCGCCTGACGCCGGGCTCCTACGAGAAGCGAAGTGCGCTGTTCAACTCCGGGGCCGAGGCGGTGGAGAACGCGGTCAAAATCGCCCGCGCCTATACCGGCCGCCAGGCGGTTGTCGCCTTCGACCACGCCTACCACGGCCGAACCAACCTCACGATGGCGCTGACCGCCAAGTCGATGCCCTACAAGAGCGGCTTCGGGCCGTTCGCCCCGGAGATCTATCGCGCTCCGATGTCCTACCCCTACCGCGACGGCTTGATCGACAAGGAGTGGGCCACCAACGGCGAACTGGCCGCCGAACGCGCACTCACGGTGATCGACAAGCAGATCGGCGCAGCCAATCTCGCCGCGATAATCATCGAACCGGTGCAGGGCGAGGGCGGATTCATCATTCCCGCACCAGGATTCCTTCTCGCGCTGCGGTCGTGGTGTACCGACAACGAGGTGGTGTTCATCGCCGACGAGGTGCAGAGCGGGTTCGGACGCACGGGGCACATGTTCGCCTGCGAGGACGAGGGCATCGAGCCCGATCTGATCGTCACCGCCAAGGGCATCGCCGACGGGTTGCCGCTGTCCGCGGTGACCGGCCGGGCAGAGATCATGGACGCCCCGCACGTCAGCGGTCTCGGCGGCACTTACGGCGGCAACCCGGTGGCGTGCGCGGCGGCACTCGGCACCATCGCCACCCTGGAGATGGACGGGATGCTGGACCGCGCCAAGGAGATCGAGCGGCTGATGAAGGACCGGCTGGGCCGCATCCAGGCCGACGACGACCGCATCGGCGACGTCCGCGGCCGCGGCGCGATGATCGCCGTGGAACTGGTGAAATCCGGCACCGCCGAGCCGGATCCGGGGCTGACCAAAGCGCTGTGCGCCAAGGCGCACTCTCAGGGGGTACTGGTGCTGAGCTGCGGCACGTTCGGAAACATCCTGCGGTTCCTGCCACCACTGTCGATCAGCGACGAGTTACTCAAAGAGGGCCTCGACGTTCTCGCCGACGCCCTGGCGTCCCTGTAACGGAGCCCTGCGGATTTCGGCGCCGCAGCGAGATCAGAGCAGGGCGACCGCCAGCAACCCCACGGCGATGAGCGGGAGGGCCCCCTGGGTGACCGCGGCCCTCGCCTTGTCGGGCGAAGAGACCAGCAGCACGATCGCGGCCGCCAGCATGGAACCCGCGCCCGCGAATATCAAAGCGGCGCCGACACTTCGGTGTCCGAGGATGACCATGGTGATCCCGATCGCGGTCACCACCGCCAGGAACAGATTGTAGAAGCCCTGGTTGAATGCCAGCGTCTTGGTGGTCTGCGCTTCTTCGGCGGTGGTGCCGAAGACCGCCCGGGTGCGCGCAGTGGTCCAGGTGAACGACTCCAGCACGAAGATGTACACGTGTAGTAGCGCGGCGAACCCGGCGAAGAGCAACCCTGCAGTGATCATCGTCAGGCGATCATAGATCCCGGTCGAAGAGTGCGGGCTGTCCGAGCCCGCCCGCGGCGGGCGGCGGCTTCATCCCGAGGTGCGTCCATGCCAGTGCCGTGGCAACCCGCCCGCGGGGTGTCCGCGCGATCATGCCGGCGCGCACCAGGAACGGTTCGCACACCTCCTCGACGGTGGCGGCCTCTTCTCCGACGGCCACCGCCAGGGTCGACACACCCACCGGTCCGCCCCCGAAGCTGCGGGTCAGCGCCGACAGCACCGCCCGGTCCAGCCGGTCCAGGCCCAGTTCGTCGACGTCGTAGACCGCCAGCGCCGCTTTGGCGACGTCGCGGGTGATGATGCCGTCGGCTCGCACTTCGGCGTAGTCGCGCACCCGGCGCAGCAGCCGGTTGGCGATCCGGGGCGTGCCGCGGGACCGGCGGGCGATCTCCGCACCCGCCTCGGTACCGAGTTCGATACCCAGGATGCCCGCCGAGCGGTGCAGCACCTGCTCCAGTTCGCCCGGCTCGTAGAAGTCCATGTGGGCGGTGAAGCCGAACCGGTCGCGCAGCGGTCCGGTGAGAGCACCGGAGCGGGTGGTGGCGCCGACCAGGGTGAAGGGCGCCACTTCCAACGGAATCGACGTCGCACCAGGGCCCTTGCCGACGACGACGTCGACGCGGAAGTCCTCCATCGCCAGGTAGAGCATCTCCTCGGCGGGCCGTGCGATCCGGTGGATCTCGTCGATGAACAGCACGTCGCCCTCGACGAGGTTCGACAGCATCGCGGCCAGATCCCCCGCCCGCTCCAGCGCGGGACCGGAGGTGACCCGCAGCGAGGTTCCGAGTTCGCCGGCGATGATCATCGCCAGGGAGGTCTTACCCAGCCCGGGCGGCCCGGACAGCAGGATGTGATCCGGCGTGCCGCCGCGGTTCTTGGCCCCCTCGAGGACCAGTTGCAACTGCTCGCGCACCCGGGGTTGGCCGATGAACTCCCCCAGTGACCGCGGGCGCAGGCTGGAGTCGACGTCGCCCTCGCCCACCGTCAGTGCCGCCGAGACGTCCCGTTCCGGGGAGTCGTCGACCTCGTCGTTCTCGAATCTGCCCATCAGCTCACTTGGTCTTCCCGAGCAGCGACAGCGCCGCGCGCAGGGCGCCGGAGGTGTTGGCCTCAGGATCGGCGGCAAGCACCTTGTCGCACGCCTCCTCGGCCTGCTTGAGTGGGAAGCCCAGCCCCACAAGCGCTTCCACGACAGGAGCCCGGACGGCATGGCCGGTCGCGGCGCCGATCCCCGAACCACTCGGCAGGGCGCCGATCTTGTCTCGCAACTCCAGCACCATGCGCTCCGCGCCGCGTTTACCGATGCCGGGCACCCTGGTCAGGGCGGCGACGTCGCCGTCGGCCAGTGCGCGGCGCAGTGCCGTGGCGTCGTAGACGGCCAGTGTGGCCAGTGCGATCTTGGGGCCCACGCCGGAGACTCCCAGCAGCGTGGTGAACAGGTCACGGGCCTCTCCGTCGGTGAAACCGTAGAGAGTCATCGAGTCTTCCCGGACGATCATCGCGGTGACCAGGCGCGCCTCTGTCCCACGGCGCAGGGTGGCCAGTGTCGACGGGGTGGCCATCACCTTGTATCCCACCCCGGCCGCTTCAATGACGACGTGGTCCAGTGCGATCTCTGCCACCTCGCCGCGCACGGCGGCGATCACGTCGCACTCCGCGCCGTCGCACCGGCCTTGAGCCGAGCCTGATAGGCACGACGTTGCTCGGCCGCCATCTGCTGCGCCTTGGCCATCCGCTCGATCATCGGCGCCCGCCAGCAGTGGCAGATCGCCAGCGCCAGCGCGTCGGCGGCATCCGCCGGCGTCGGTTTCTGTTGCAGCTGAAGGATTTTGGTGACCATGGCGGTGACCTGAGCTTTGTCCGCGCGGCCGTTGCCGGTCACCGCGGCCTTCACCTCACTAGGAGTATGGAAGTACACGTCGATGTCCCGGCGGGCCGCCGACAGCGCGATCACCCCGGCCGCCTGGGCGGTGCCCATGGCGGTGTTGGCGTTCTGGTTGGCGAACACCCTCTCGACGGCGATCACGTCGGGCAGGTGGGTGTCCATCCAGTGCTCGACGGTCTCGCTGATGGCCAGCAGTCGTCTAGCCAGCGGGTCATCGGCCGGGGTACGGACCACGTCGACATCGAGGGCAATGACCTGACGGGCACCGCGGCTCTCGATCATCGAGAGGCCACAACGGGTCAACCCCGGGTCCACACCCATCACCCGCACTGGCACGCCTTCCGACTACGAACAGTTGTTCGATAGCGTAGCGGCTTGCTCCGACATCCGGCCGCAACGACATCCGCGTGTTCGGTGCACCGCGAAGCCAGACGGGAGGTCCCGGACCGACGCCTCAGTGGCCGCCGTAATCGAGATCCTCGACGATGTCCTCGAAGTGGGCGGTGCGCTTGGCCACCGAACGCTTGGCCAGCGGCCAGAAGACGAGCAACACCGCCAGGGAGATCAGACTGGTCCACACCTGTACCCGGCCGGTCGCGTCGAAGAGCATCACCACGACGACGCCGACGACCGCCGCGATCACCAGGATCGCCAGCCACGGATGCAGCCACATCTTCAGCTTGAGCGCACCCTGCTGCTGGGCGGTCATCTTGTCCCGCAACCGCATCTGTGTCAGTGCGATGAATGCATAGACGAACAACGCCACCAGACCCGCGGAGTTCATGATGAAGTCGAATATCCCGGTCTCGGGCGCCACGTAGTTGACGGCGACGGCCGCATAGCCGCCCAGCGTGGACGCCAGCACCGCGACGTACGGGACGCCGCGGCCACGCTTGCCCACGATCTCCGGCGCGAAACCGTCGTCGGCCAGCGCAGCGAACATGCGAGCCGCCGAATACAGCCCGGAGTTGAGCACCGAGCACACCGCGGTGAGGATGACCGCGGTGATGAACGTCGTGGCGCCGGGCAGCCCGAACAGTCCGAAGATATAGGCGAACGGCGCGATCTCCTTCGGGTTGGGCAGCTCGTTCCAGGGCACCACGGTCACGATGATCAGCACGCCGCCGACGAAGAACAACAGGATCCGCCAGATCACCGTGCTGGTGGCCTGCCGCACGCCCTTGGCCGGATCAACGGACTCCGCGGCGGCCATGACAGCGATCTCCGTGCCGAAGTAGGAGAAGATCACGAGCGCGACACCGGTGATGACGGGCCAGATACCGTGCGGCGCGAATCCGCCATACTGCCAAAGGTTCGGGATCGAGAAGTGCGACTTTGGCCACAGACCGAAGGCGTACAGCGTGCCGATGCCCAGAAATACCACGATGGCAAGCACTTTCACGCTGGCGAGCCAGAATTCCACCTCACCGAACGACCGCAGCGACACCAGGTTGGTCGCGGTGAATACCAGCAACAACAGCACCGAGAACAACCACGACGGCAGGGCGGGGAACCAGCCGTTGAGGATCGCTCCGCCGACGACGGCCTCGAACGCGATGACCCCGACCCAGAAGTACCAGTACAACCAGCCGACTGTGTAGGCCGCCCAGTCCCCCAGGCCTTCGCGTGCGTACTCCATGAAGGAACCGACCACTGGCCGCGCGGCCGCCATCTCTCCGAGCATCCGCATCGCAAGGAACACCAACAGGCCGCCGATGAGGTAGCTCAGCACCGCGGCTGGGCCGACCGCGCGCACGACGTTGCCGGAACCGACGAAAAGGCTGGCGCCGATGATCCCGCCGAGCGTGATCATGGTGACGTGGCGGGAGCGCAGTTTGGCGCTGTCGTGGATGGGTTCGGCGGCTGTCATCCCCGAATTATCGGCCAGACCCGCCGACCAACGGCGGCGTCTTGCGAGAAAATCAGTCGTCCCCTCGATTGGCCTGACTCCTCCTCGCTGCTCGTACCTCGCAGCGCATCGTCGTCAGTCCTCCCCTCGATTGGCCTGACTCCTCCTCGCTGCTCGTACCTCGCAGCGCATCGTCGTCAGTCCTCCC
>CAISDL010000047.1 GCA_903884065.1 uncultured Actinomycetes bacterium
CATCACCGAGACCAACGTGAACCTGGCCTCGGCCTCGGACGCGATCATCATCGGCTTCAACGTCCGCGCCGAGGGCAAGGCCACCGAACTGGCCAACCGCGAGGGTGTGGAGATCCGCTACTACTCGGTGATCTACCAGGCGATCGACGAGATCGAGAAGGCGCTCAAGGGCCTGCTCAAGCCGATCTACGAGGAGAAGGAGCTCGGCCGGGCCGAGATCCGCGCGATCTTCCGGTCCTCCAAGGTCGGCAATATCGCGGGCTGCCTCGTCCAGTCGGGCATCATGCGCCGCAACGCCAAGGCGCGGCTGCTGCGCGACAACGTCGTCATCGCCGAGAACCTCACCGTCTCCTCGCTCAAGCGGGAGAAGGATGACGCGACCGAGGTCCGCGAAGGCTACGAGTGCGGTCTGACCCTGACCTACGCCGACATCAAAGAGGGCGACGTCATCGAGACCTACGAGTTGGTCGAGAAGGAACGGGTCTAGGGGCCGGGGTTCCGAGGAGGCATCACACATGGCGGACCCCGCACGGGCGAAGCGGCTGGCCAAGCGGATCTCGACCATCGTCGCCTCGGCGATCGAATACGAGATCAAGGATCCGCGGCTGGCCGGCGTGACGATCACCGACGCCAAGGTGACAGGTGACCTGCACGACGCCACGTTGTACTACACGGTCATCGGACGTTCGCTGACCGAGGAGCCGGATTACGCCGGTGTGGCCGCGGCGCTGGAGAGCGCCAAGGGTGTGCTGCGCACCAAGGTCGGGGCAGGCACCGGGGTCCGCTTCACCCCGACCCTGGCGTTCATCCGCGACACGGTGCCCGACGCCGCCCACCGGATGGAGGAGTTGCTGGCTCGCGCCCGCGCCGCCGACGCCGATGTGGCGCGGATCCGGATCGGGGCCACCCCGGCGGGCGACGCGGACCCATACCGTGTGGTGGGGGAAGATCAGGAGCCACGTGACGACGATCGAGCCGACGACGACTGAGGTCCCGGGCCTGCGGGTATTCGGCGGCCGGGCCCGTTGACGAGGTGGTGGCCGAATTGGTCGCCGCGCTTGGCTAGTCTGGGCTCTCCGCTGCTGCGGCGGATCGCCGGGCTGGCGCTGCCCGCGTTGGGCGTGCTGGCCGCCGAGCCGCTCTATCTGCTGTTCGACACCGCCGTCGTCGGACGCCTGGGGGCGCTGAGCCTGGCCGGCCTCGCCGTCGGCGGTCTGGTGGTCGCGATGGTGAGCACGCAGTTGACCTTCCTGTCCTACGGCACGACCGCGCGGGCGGCCCGATTCCACGGCGCGGGCGATCGCGGCGCCGCGGTGCGCGAAGGCGTGCAGGCGACCTGGTTGGCGGTGGGACTGGGGCTGCTGATGGTCGTTGTTGTTCAGGTCATCGCGCGGCCGCTGGTGTCGGCCATCGCCGGTGCCCCGACGATCGCCGACGCGGCGTTGCCGTGGCTGCGGATCGCGATCTTCGCAGCGCCGGCGATCCTGATCTCGCTGGCGGGCAACGGCTGGATGCGCGGGGTGCAGGACACCGTCCGTCCGCTGCGCTACGTGCTGATCGGGTTCGGAGTGTCGGCGGTGCTGTGCCCCCTGCTGGTGTACGGCTGGCTGGGGCTGCCGCGCTGGGGGCTGGCCGGATCGGCGGTGGCGAATCTGGTGGGGCAGTGGCTGGCCGCGCTGTTGTTCTGCCGCGCGCTGCTGGCCGAGCACGTGCGACTGCGGCCCGATATCCGGGTGCTGCGCATGCAGGTGGTGATGGGCCGGGATCTGGTGGTGCGCACGGTGGCTTTCCAGGCCTGCTTCCTGTCCGCTGCGGCGGTGGCGGCCCGTTTCGGCGCGGCGGCACTGGCCGCTCACCAGGTGGTGCTGCAGCTGTGGAGTTTCCTTGCGCTGGTGCTGGATTCGCTCGCCATCGCGGCGCAGTCCCTGGTGGGTGCCGCACTGGGCGCGGGGGATGCCGCCCAGGCCAAGCAGGTCGCCTGGCGGGTGACGGCGTTCTCCGCATCGGCGGCGGTGCTGCTGGCGGCGGTTCTGGCCGCGGGAGCTTCGCTGATTCCCGCGGTATTCACCGCCGACCGTGCGGTGCTCGATGCGATCGGGGTGCCGTGGTGGTTCCTGGTCGCCCAATTGCCCTTCGCCGGAATCGTTTTCGCACTCGACGGCGTGCTGATGGGAGCCGGGGACGCCGCGTTCATGCGGACGGCCACCGTGGTCAGCGCACTGGCCGGGTTCCTGCCGTTGGTCTGGCTGTCGCTGGTGTTCGGCTGGGGACTGGCGGGTGTCTGGGCCGGCCTGAGCGCGTTCATCGGGCTGCGCCTGGTGTTCGGCGTCTGGCGCGCTGTCTCCGGCCGCTGGGCGGTGGCGGGCACGGCTTAGGTCCGCGCCCGTGGGACCATTTCAGTCGTGTGCTTCTCGATGACGGCTGATGTGGTGGCAGGAACCGCGTTGATTCCGGTGGCGGTGCTGTCACTTCGGGAGGTCCGGCGCCGGCGGGAACTGCCGTTCGCGCTGTTGCCGTCGATATTCGCTCTGCACCAGTTTCTCGAAGTCGCCGTATGGGCGGGGCTGGACGGCGATGTGTCACCAGGGCTGGCAAACCTGGCGATGCGGGCATATCTGTTCATAGCGTGGCCGCTGCTGCCCACCTACGTTCCGTTGGCTGTGCTGATGCTCGAACCCTGGCAAGCTCGTCGTCGGGTGGCGCCCTTCCTGGCGCTGGGCGTCGTTGTCTCGGCCTACCTCGCGTTCGTGGTTCTGGCCAATCCCGTGGAGGTCATCCGGCACGCGCACGGGCTCGAATACGCCACTGTCGTCCATCAGCCCGTGGTGTGGGCGGTGCTCTACATCGCGGCGGTGATCGGGGCGCCGCTGATGTCCGGCTACCGTTCGATCGTCGCCTTCGGCCTACTGAACCTGGCGGGTCTTGTGGTGGTCGCCCTGTTCTACACCCAGGCATTCGCGTCGCTATGGTGTGTCTTCGCCGCTTTGTCCTCGGTGCTGATCCTGGTGCACATGGTTCGGCGCCGGCGGCTGCCGGATGCAGATCGCTTGCGCGGTGATCGATTCCAACTGGTGAGGTGACCGGTCGCGGTCTTATTGGACCTGCGCCCGGCCCCTCTCGATGACGGAGGCACGGCTGGCGGCGATGTCGTCGCCGGTCGCCGAACGCATCCACTTCCGAGCCGCCTCGGCCTCCATCCACAGCCCCGCGCCGGTGCCTTCCTCGTCGATCCGGTGGTAGGACTCCAGCAGGGCGCGGACGGACTTCTGGTTATTGCCGACGATCGAGGCGGCCACCGCTCGTGCCGTCGGGATCAGATCCTCGTGCGCCACCACCTCGGTGACCAGACCGGCGCGCAGTGCGTCGACTGCGGACAGGTAGTCGCCGGTCATGCTCATCCGTCGCGCCATGCCGACGCCGACCTTCTGCGGGAGGCGAACGCTCAGACCCCAGGTGGGCAGCAGCCCCACCCGGGCGTGGGTGTCGGCGAAGCGGGCGCGCTCCGAGGCGATCAGGATGTCGCAGTACAGCGCCAATTCCAGGCCGCCCGTCACCGCCGCGCCGTTGATCGCACCGATCACCGGCTTGCTCATCGGCGGCCACTTCGGGGAGATGTCGGGCAGATCGGTGGTGTTGCCGAGTTCTTTGAGATCCAGGCCCGCGCAGAACACCGGGTCGGCTCCGGTGACGATCACCACGTCGACGGCGTCGTCGGACTCCGCGTCGCGCAGGGCCGCGAAGAACTGTGCGCGCAGCGCGGAGGACAGCGCGTTACGGGCTTCAGGACGGTTGAACGTCAGGGTCCGCACTCGGTCGGTGGTGTCGGTCAACAGGATGCGGGCGCTATCTGTGGTCATGCTGACACGGTAACTTTGTCGCCATGGAAGACCGGAGGCTGGTGAACCCCAAGGTGTTACTGCTGGTGGGGGCGGTGGTTCTGGTGGTGTCCTCCGCGATCGCGATCTTCATGGCCGTCAGCTACTCACCCCGGACCACGACGACACCGTCGCCGGTGCCGTCGATGACGACGACGCCGTCCACCCGGTGACGGTCAGCGCGGTTCGCCCACCGGCAGCGTCAGCGTCGAGCAGTCGCCGTGGCGCACGCTGTGCGTCGAGGCGCGCATCGCCCGTCCGGTGATCGCCGGCTCGCCGGTGCCGAGGTTGCGGGCGAACCGCGGGTGGCAGCCCCCCGCGACCAGCACCCGCAGTCGCGAGCCGGTGCTGAATCGGTGTGCCACCGGGTCGAGTTCCAGTCGGATCGGTCCGTCGGGCGCGGAATGGAACCGCCCGAAGCCGTCGCTGACGTTGCGCGAGCGCCCCTGGGCGTCCACTTCGCTGAGCCGGACGAACACGTCGAAATGCGGATTGTCGGTCTCGTAGGCCAACTCGACCACGGGATGGCCGCATACGCACAGCGGCGCCTGCAGGGCCGCGCTGGTGAAGCTCAGGACGTCGTCGCGCAGCGCCAGTCCGGTGTCCTCGCGATAGCCGGAATCCCGGGTCAACAGCCGGCCGCCGACCGTCGGCGTGGGATCGGCCGGGTCGAAGCGGAACACCGACGGCGCTGCGGCGGGCTGCGGCGCTTCGGCCCCCAGCCGGCCCCCGGGCTGGAGGTAGAACCGCTGCCCGCTGGTGGCCGGTGGCCAGTCCGGCACGCCGACCCAGCCGGGCCTGCTGCGCCCGGTGATGTAGACCCGCACCGGATCGGGGCGCTCCTGCCCGCCGGTGCTCCGTGCCAGGTGGGCGCCCAGCCACTCCAGCGTCTCCGCGGCGGTACTGCCCGCCGCCTTGGTGACCATCTGCTCGTGGGTCCAGGGCCCGATCGTCATGGCCACGTCCACACCGCGGTCGCGCAGCTGCCGGTACTGGGCGATGGTCTGGTCGACGAAGATGTCCTGCCATCCGCTGAGCAGCAGCACCGGCACCGCGCACCGGTCCAGCGCGGCGGTCATGCGCATCCGCTCCCAGAACGGATCATCGGCGTCGGGGTGCTCGACCCACGACTCGTACCAGGGTGATCCCTGTCCGAGCAGCGACCGTCCGGCCTCGCCGAGCGGCACACCGCTCACCGCACCGGTCAGCCGGCGCCGGGCGCGCAGCTGGAACTTCAGCCGGTTCAGCGCGGAGGTCTCCTGATTGGCCACCATGTCCGACCAGCCCAGGAAATCGTTGAGGGCGAACGCTCCGCTGCCCCAGGACGACATGTGCAGATCGTGCGGCCCGACCGTGACCACCGCCGCCGCCAGTTCCGGCGGCGGGTCGGCCAGCAGGGCCCACTGGGTGAAGCCCAGATACGACAGGCCGATCGTGCCGAATGTGCCGGTGAACCAGGTCTGCTCCCGCAACCAGGCCACGGTGTCGGCGGCGTCCTCGACCTCGTGCACCATCGGCACGAACTCGCCGCCGGAGCCGAAGGTGCCCCGCACGCTCTGGAACACCACGTGGTAGCCGCGGGCGGCGTACACCCGGGCGTAGATGATCGAAAACGGGAAGGCCCGGCCGTAGGGACCGCGCACCAGGATGGTGCCCAGTGGGCGGTCGGTGTCCGGGGCGTAGTGGTCGGCGCGCAGTGTCACCCCGTCGCGCATCGGCACCGGCAGACCGCGGTGCACCCGGTAGCCGGTGCTCGGAGCGGGAAGCCGCAGAACGCGGGACACGGAGCGATCGATCCGCCGGGTTCCCGTCATGTGCTCAGGATAGGGACCGCGGTCCTCAGTAGGCTGATCGGTTGTGGCTCCCACCCTCTGGGCGATCAGCGACCTGCACACCGGTCACGCCGGTAACAAGCCGGTCACCGAGTCGCTGTACCCGTCCTCCCCGGAGGACTGGCTGATCGTCGCCGGCGACGTCGCCGAGCGCACCGACGACATCCGCTGGGCGCTGGACCTGCTGCGCCACCGCTTCGCAAAGGTCATCTGGGTGCCGGGCAACCACGAACTGTGGACCACCGGCAAGGATCCGATGCAGGTGTTCGGCCGGGCCCGTTACGACTACCTGGTGCAGATGTGCGACGAGATGGGGATCGTCACACCCGAGCATCCCTTTCCGGTGTGGACCGGTCCGGGTGGGCCCGCCACCATCGTTCCGATGTTCCTGCTCTACGACTACACATTCCTGCCCCAGGGCGCGACCACCAAGGCAGAGGGTCTGGCGATCGCCAGGGAGCGCAACGTCGTTGCCACCGACGAGTTCCTGCTGTCCTGTGAGCCCTACGCCACCCGCGACGCGTGGTGCCGCGACCGGCTGACCTCAACCCGGGCCCGGTTGGAGGAGCTGGACTGGATGGTGCCCACCGTGCTGGTGAACCACTTCCCGCTGCGCCGCGAGCCGTGCGATGTGCTGTTCTACCCGGAGTTCGCGCTGTGGTGCGGAACCGTCGAGACCGCCGACTGGCACACCCGCTACAACGCGGTCTGCTCGGTGTACGGCCACCTGCACATCCCGCGAACGACCTGGTACGACGGTGTTCGGTTCGAGGAGGTGTCGGTGGGTTATCCGCGGGAGTGGCACCGCCGCAAGCCGTACCGCTGGCTACGGCAGGTGCTGCCGGATCCCGAGTACGCCCCCGGCTACCTCAACGACTTCGGCGGCCATTTCGTCATCACCCCGGAGATGCGTGCGCAGTCGGAGAAGTTCCGGGATCGGGTGAGGAGCCGGCGCCCATGAGCGGATTGATCACCGCAGTGCTACCCGCGCTCTCCGGACTGGTCTCGGCCGAGCTTTACCACGACCCGCCCGAGCTGTCGCCGATGCCGCAGGAGGAGCCGCTGATCGCCCGCTCGGTTGCCAAGCGCCGCAACGAATTCGTGACCGTGCGGCACTGTGCACGGCTGGCGATGGGACAGTTGGGCATTCCCGATGCGCCGATCCTCAAGGGGGAGAAGGGCGATCCGCTGTGGCCCGACGGTCTGGTGGGAAGTCTGACCCACTGCGAGGGCTACCGCGGCGCGGTGGTGGGCCGGAGTGCCGCGGTGCGGTCGGTGGGCATCGACGCCGAGCCGCACGGGGTCCTGCCCGACGGTGTTCTCGACGCGATCAGCCTGCCGGTGGAGCGCCACGAGATCGGGTCGCTGCCCGCCGGTCTGCACTGGGACCGGATCCTGTTCTGCGCCAAGGAGGCGACCTACAAGGCCTGGTTCCCGCTGACCGGGCGGTGGCTGGGTTTCGAGGACGCTCACATCACCTTCGACGTCGACTCCGCCGGGACCACCGGCCGCTTCGTCTCCCGCATCCTCATCGACCCGGTGGCCCGTACCGGTGCGCCGCTGACCGAACTGGCGGGCCGGTGGTCGGTGGCCGGGGGGCTGGCGCTGACCGCGATCGTGCTGTGACGGGCAGCCCCCCACCGGCCGGCATCGTCGTCGTCGACAAGGCCGCCGGGATGACCAGCCACGACGTGGTGGGACGCTGCCGCCGCATCTTCGGCACCCGCAAGGTCGGCCATGCCGGGACCCTCGACCCGATGGCGACCGGTGTGCTGGTGATCGGCATCGAGCGGGCCACCAAGATCCTGGGTCTGCTCACCGCCACCGAGAAGTCGTATGCGGCAACCATCCGTCTGGGGCGGACGACCACCACCGACGACGCCGAAGGTGAAGTGCTCCGGGATGTTTCGGCGGACCACATCAGCGACGAGGCGATCGGGCAGGGGATCGCGGCGTTGCGCGGTGAGATCTCCCAGCGCCCGTCGTCGGTCAGCGCGATCAAGGTCGGCGGGAAGCGGGCGTATCAGTTGGTGCGCGAGGGCGAACAGGTGGAACTGGCCGCCCGCACGGTGCGCATCGCACGATTCGAGGTGCTGGCGATCCGGCGGGAGGTCCCGTTCGTCGATGTCGACGTGGAGGTGGATTGCTCCTCGGGCACCTACATCCGGGCGCTGGCCCGCGATCTGGGTTCACATCTGGGCGTGGGTGGCCACCTGACGGTGCTGCGCCGTACCGGGGTCGGCGGATACGGGCTCGGGCACGCCCGCACCCTTGAGCAACTCGCCGACCGCCCGGAGCTGAGCTACCCCCTCGACGAGGCCTGCCTGCTGGCCTTCCCGCGCCGGGACATCACCGATGAGCAGGCCGCCGACGCCGCTCACGGCCGGGCGCTGCCGGCCGCCGGGATCGAGGGGGTGTACGCGGCGACGGACCCCCGGGGCCGGGTGCTGGCGCTGCTCGAGGACCGCGGCGCGAAGACCACGTCGGTGGTCGTCATCCGGCCCGCGACGTTGCAGCCGTGATCGAGGTGCCTGCGAGGTCGTAGGCTTGCGCCGTGGAGCGTTGGCGCGGGCAGGACGACATCCCGTCGGACTGGGGCCGCTGTGTGCTGACCATCGGCGTGTTCGACGGTGTTCACCGCGGCCATGCCGAACTCGTTGCCCGTGCAGTCAAATCCGGGCGGGCCCGCGGTGTCCCGACGGTCCTGATGACCTTCGACCCGCACCCGATGGAGGTCGTCTTCCCGGGCAGCCACCCCGCGCAACTGACCACGCTGACCCGCCGGGCCGAACTCGCCGAAGAACTCGGCATCGACGTCTTCCTGGTGATGCCGTTCACCCCGGACTTCATGAAGCTGACCCCGGATCGCTACATCCACGAACTGCTCGTGGAACGCCTGCACGTCCTCGACGTGGTGGTGGGGGAGAACTTCACCTTCGGCAAGAAGGCCGCGGGCAACGTCGCGATCCTGCGCAAGGCCGGGGAGCGCTTCGGATTCGCGGTGGAGTCGGTGTCCCTGGTCGCCGAGCAACACCAGTCCGAGAGTGTCACGTTCTCTTCGACCTACATCCGGGCCTGCGTGGACGCCGGCGACGTGATCGCCGCCGCGGAGGCGCTCGGTCGGCCGCACCGGGTTGAGGGGGTCGTCGTGCGCGGCGAGGGCCGCGGCCGGGGTCTGGGTTACCCGACCGCCAACGTCGCCCCGCCGATGTATTCGGCGACTCCGGCCGACGGTGTCTACGCCGGTTGGTTCACCGTCCTGGGCCGGAAATATTCATCCGGGGCCCCGGGAACCGGCACCGTGCTGCCCGGTGAGCGTTACCCGGCCGCGGTGTCGATCGGCACCAACCCGACGTTCTCGGGCCGCACCCGCACGGTCGAGGCCTACGTCCTGGACACCACGGCCGACCTGTACGGCCAGCACGTCGCCGTCGATTTCGTGGCCCGCATCCGGGGCCAGGAGAAGTTCGACTCGGTGGACACGCTCATCGAAGCCATGGGTCGCGATACCGATAAGGCCAGGGCGATCCTGGCCGCGCAACGCTGATGGCGCAGGCCATTCTGGCTGCGCGGCCCTGATCGATTTCACCGGTGGGGCCCCACGTTGCTAAACTCCGGCCTGCGCATGCTGCAGTCCGCGGTGGCAGCGCTTTATTTTTTCGCGGCACTGAAACAGATGGAGTAGTCCCATGGCGCTGACCACCGCGCAGAAGAAAGAAATCCTGGGCCAGTACGGCCTGCACGACACCGACACCGGTTCGCCGGAGGCCCAGGTGGCGATGCTCACCAAGCGGATCTCCGATCTGACCGAGCACCTCAAGACCCACAAGCACGACCACCACTCACGTCGTGGCCTGCTGCTGCTCGTCGGCCGCCGCCGCCGCCTGCTCAAGTACGTCGCCCAGGTCGACGTCCAGCGCTACCGTTCGCTGATCGAACGCCTCGGCCTGCGCCGCTAGTTTCAGCCGCGGTGTAACATCAGAGTGTTCGCCAGCCGTGTAGTCCGGCTCGAACGCACCCGGTGCGGTTCGCGCATATCCGCGCGATTCGTTCCTGCGTCTCCCAGCGAGGCTTCCTGATCGGGCGGTCTTCGGTAGTGGCTGCCGGGCTTGAGCAATTCTGACCCGGCCGCTTCGATCGACGGCCGTAGCCGTTTCCGGAACTCACTGAGGCGATGCCAAACAAGTGAATTCCGCAGAAAGGCTGTACGGACATCCATGTCTGTCGCTGAAATCGACGAAGGCGTCTTCGAAGCATCCGCCACCATTGACAACGGGAGCTTCGGCACCCGCACCATCCGATTCGAGACCGGCCGGCTGGCCCAGCAGGCCGCCGGCGCCGTCGTGGCCTACCTCGACGACGAAACCATGCTGCTGTCGGCGACCACCGCCAGCAAGGCTCCCAAGGAGCATTTCGACTTCTTCCCGCTGACCATCGACGTGGAGGAGCGGATGTACGCCGCGGGCCGCATCCCCGGCTCGTTCTTCCGCCGCGAGGGACGTCCGTCCACCGACGCGATCCTCACCTGCCGGCTGATCGACCGGCCGCTGCGCCCGACGTTCGTCTCCGGCCTGCGCAACGAGATCCAGGTCGTGGTCACGATCCTGAGCCTGGATCCCAACGATCTGTACGACGTGCTGGCGATCAACGCCGCGTCGGCGTCGACTCAGATCTCCGGCCTGCCGTTCTCCGGCCCGGTCGGCGGCGTCCGCGTCGCGCTGATCAAGGACCAGTGGGTGGCATTCCCGACCGTCGAGCAGCTCGAGGAGGCCGTGTTCGACATGGTCGTCGCCGGCCGCAAGACAGCCGATGACGTCGCCATCATGATGGTCGAGGCCGAGGCCACCGACAGCGTGATCGACCTCATCGCCGGTGGCGCCACCGCACCCACCGAAACCGTCGTGGCCGAAGGCCTCGAGGCCGCCAAGCCGTTCATCGCCGCGTTGTGCAACGCACAGGAGGAGCTGGCCGCCAAGGCCGCCAAGCCCGTCGCCGACTACCCGCTGTTCCCCGACTACGCCGACGACGTCTACGCGGCAGTCGCCGATGTGGCCGGCGATTCGCTGGCCCAGGCACTCACCATTGCCGGTAAGACGGAGCGCAACGACCGCACCGAGGAGATCAAGGGCGAGGTGCTGCTGCGCCTCGGCGAGAACTTCGCCGGCCGGGAGAAGGAGATCGGCGCGGCGTACCGCTCGCTGACCAAGAAGCTGGTGCGTCAGCGCATCCTCACCGATCACTTCCGCATCGACGGCCGTGGCATCACCGACATCCGGGCGCTGTCCGCCGAGGTCGCGATCATCCCGCGGGCGCACGGCAGCGCGCTGTTCCAGCGCGGCGAGACCCAGATCATGGGTGTCACCACGCTCGACATGGTCAAGATGGCCCAGCAGATCGACTCGCTGGGGCCGGAGAAGTCCAAGCGCTACATGCACCACTACAACTTCCCGCCGTATTCGACCGGTGAGACCGGCCGGGTGGGCTCGCCCAAGCGTCGCGAAATCGGCCACGGCGCGCTCGCCGAGCGGGCCCTGATGCCGGTGCTGCCCAGCGTCGAGGACTTCCCCTACGCGATCCGGCAGGTGTCGGAGGCGTTGAGTTCCAACGGTTCGACCTCGATGGGCTCGGTCTGCGCCTCGACGCTGTCCCTGCTGAACGCCGGAGTGCCGCTGAAGGCTGCGGTCGCCGGCATCGCGATGGGCCTGGTCTCCGACGAGGTCAACGGCGAGACTCGCTATGTCGCGCTGACCGACATCCTCGGTGCCGAGGATGCCTTCGGCGACATGGACTTCAAGGTCGCCGGCACCAAGGCGTTCGTCACCGCCCTGCAGTTGGACACCAAGCTCGACGGCATCCCGTCCAAGGTCCTCGCCGGTGCGCTGGCCCAGGCCAAGGATGCCCGGTTGGCAATTCTCGAGGTGATGGCCGAGGCCATCGACGAGCCCGACGAGATGAGCCCCTACGCGCCGCGTGTCACCGCGATCAAGATTCCGTTGGACAAGATCGGCGAGGTCATCGGCCCCAAGGGCAAGATGATCAACTCGATCACCGAGCAAACCGGTGCCTCGATCTCCATCGAGGACGACGGCACGGTGTTCGTCGGTGCCACCGACGGTCCGTCGGCGCAGGCCGCGATCGACATGATCAACGCGATCGCCAACCCGCAGTTGCCGAAGATCGGGGAGCGCTTCCTCGGAACCGTGGTCAAGACCACCGATTTCGGCGCATTCGTCTCGCTGCTGCCCGGCCGCGACGGCCTCGTGCACATCTCGAAGCTGGGCAGGGGCAAGCGGGTCGCCAAGGTCGAGGACGTCGTCAAGGTCGGCGACAAGCTGCGAGTGGAGATCGCCGACATCGACAACCGCGGCAAGATCTCGCTGGTTCCGGTCGACGAGGAAGCCGGGGCCAATGCCGCTGCTGCAGAGTCTGCCCCGGCACCGGTTGATGCCGCGACCGCCGACAGCTAAGGGCAGCGAGGGTTCGCCGATCCGGCGGACGGTCCTGCCCGGGGGTCTGCGGGTCGTCACCGAGCACGTGCCGTCGGTGCGGTCGGCCTCTGTCGGACTGTGGGTCAACGTGGGCTCACGCGACGAGGGGCCGACCGTCGCCGGGGCCGCCCACTTCCTCGAACACCTGCTGTTCAAGGCCACCCCGACCCGGACCTCGGTCGAGATCGCGCAGGCGGTCGACGCCGTCGGCGGTGAACTGAACGCGTTCACCTCCAAGGAGCACACCTGCTTCTACGCGCACGTGCTCGACGACGACCTGGAGATGGCGGTCGAACTCGTCGCCGACGTCGTCCTCAACGGGGTGTGCGCCCCCGCGGACGTGGAACTCGAGCGGGATGTGGTGCTCGAAGAGATCGCGATGCGCGACGACGACCCCGAGGACACCCTCGGCGACGTGTTCCTGTCGGCCATGTTCGGCGACCACCCGGTCGGCCGTCCGGTGATCGGCAGTGTGGATTCGGTCTCGGCGATGACCCGAAACCAGTTGCGTTCCTTCCACGTTCGCCGTTACACCCCGGAGCGGATGGTGCTCGCGGTCGCCGGAAACATCGAGCATGACCACGTTGTCGCGCTCGCCCGGCACTACTTCGGTGCCCGCCTGGTCAAGGGGCGCAAGCCGTTGCCGCCGCGCAAGGGGGCCGGGCGGGTCCCCGGCGGCCCGGACCTGACGTTGATCGGCCGCGACTGCGAGCAGACCCACCTGACCCTCGGCGTGCGGGTGCCGGGCCGGCACTGGGCCGACCGGTGGGCGTTGTCGGTGCTGAGCACCGCACTCGGCGGAGGCTTGAGTTCACGGCTGTTTCAGCAGATCCGCGAGACCCGCGGCCTCGCGTACTCGGTGTACTCCGCCGTCGACACCTTCGCCGACAGCGGCGCCTTCTCCGTCTACGCCGGATGTCTGCCGGAACGGTTCGACGAGGTCGTCCGGTTGACCGCGGAGATACTGGAAGGCGTCGCCCGCGATGGCATCACCGACGCCGAGTGCCGGATCGCCAAGGGCTCGCTGCGCGGCGGTTTGCTGCTCGGACTGGAGGACTCCGCGTCCCGGATGAACCGTCTGGGCCGTGGCGAACTGAACTTCGGCGCGTACCGCAGCCTGACCAGCACTCTGCGCAACATCGAGGCGGTGACCCTCGACGACGTCAACGCCGTCGCCCGCAAAGTGCTCACCGGCCGGTTCGGTGCCGCGGTGCTCGGGCCGTACAACACCAAACGCTCACTGCCGCGCCGACTCCGGGCCATCGCGGGTTAGCCGTTGCCGTTTCGCCTCGATGACCTGACCGCCCCCATCGTGGGTGCACCGATGGCCGGCGGGCCCAGCACTCCCGCCCTGGCCGCTGCGGTGGCGAACGCGGGTGGGTTGGGCTTTCTGGCGGCCGGATATGTCACCCCGCAACGCGTCGCCGAGACCATCACCGCCGTTCGCTCTTTAACCGGCGGCCCGATCGGCGTCAATGTCTTTGTGCCGCAACCCTGTGTGGCCGGCGCCGATCAACTCGACCACTACCGGGACCTGCTGGTTCCGCTGGCGCGCCGCTATGGCGTCGAGCCCGGAGATCCGTACCCCGACGACGATGGCTGGCAGGCCAAACTCGACGTCGTGGCCGACCTCGCCCCGGAGGCGGTGTCGTTCACCTTCGGCTGCCCCGAGCCCGCGGTGCTGGCCCGACTGAGCGGTCGCGGTGTGCTGACCATGGTGACGATCTCCAGCCTCGAGGAAGCTGCGGTCGCGATGCGCGCCGGCGCCGATGTCCTGGTGGTTCAGGGCCCCGAGGCCGGCGGGCACCGGAGCATCTTCGATCCGGGCGCCGAACCGCCCACGGCCGGGCTGCTGACGCTCCTGGCGCAGACCGCCGGTCTGGGTGTGCCGGTGGTGGCGGCCGGCGGTCTGGGTGACGGTGCGGCGGTGCGCCGGGTGCGTGACGCCGGTGCCACGGCGGCGCAGGTCGGCACCGCGTTGCTGCTCTGCGACGAGGCCGGCACCAGCGAGGTGCACCGACGGGCGCTGCGCGACGACCGGTTCACCGACACCGTCGTGACCCGTGCCTTCTCCGGCCGCTATGCCCGCAGCCTGGCGAATGCGTTCGCCGACCGATACAGCGCTGCCGCGCCGCCGGGCTATCCGCAGCTCAACCAGATGACCGGCCCCATCCGGTCGGCGGCGGCCGCCGCCGGTGATCCGCAGGCCGTCAGTCTGTGGGCGGGCACCGCCTGGCGCGGCATCAGCCCCGGGCCGGTTGCGGACGTCGTCGCCGCGCTGGCGTCGGGCTGACCGGCGTCAGGCCAACACCGTCGCCGGGTCGGTGGCGGGCAGGTTCAGTGCCTCGCCGACCTGATGGTTGAGCAGCGTGCCCTCATGCGTCGAAAGACCCTTGGCCAGAGCGGGATCCGCCGCGCAGGCGGCCTTCCAGCCCTTGTCGGCGAGCTTGAGCACATAGGGCATGGTGGCGTTGGTGAGCGCGAAGGTCGAGGTGCGCGGCACGGCGCCGGGCATGTTGGCCACGCAGTAGAACACCGCATCGTGAACCTCGAAGGTCGGATCGTCGTGGGTGGTCGGCTTGGAGTCCTCGAAGCAGCCGCCCTGGTCAATCGCGATGTCCACCAGCACCGCACCCGGCTTCATCTGGGCGACAGTGGCATTGGTGACGAGCTTGGGGGCCTTGGCGCCGGGCACCAGCACCGCGCCGATCACCAGGTCGGCCTGCTTGACCGCGTTCTCCAGTTCCAGCCGTGAGGAATAGCGGGTCTCGATGGCGCCGCCGTACTCGGCGTCGATCTTGCGCAGTGTGTTGACGTTGAGATCGAACACGGTGACGTGCGCCCCCATGCCCCAGGCGACAGCGGCGGCGTTGTCGCCGGCCATGCCGCCACCGATCACCACGACCACGGCCGGTGCCACACCGGGAACGCCGCCCATCAGCACGCCGCGGCCGCCCTGGGTGCGCATCAGGTGGTAGGCGCCGACGTGGGCGGAGAGCCGCCCGGCAACCTCGCTCATCGGAGCGAGCAGGGGCAGCGCGCCGTCGGCGGTCTGCACGGTCTCGTAGGCGATCGACGTGGTACCCGACGCGAGCAGGGCGTCGGTGCAGGGTCGCGACGCCGCCAGGTGCAGGTAGGTGAACAGCGCCTGGCCCTTCCGCATGCGGCTGTACTCCGGCTCAATCGGCTCCTTGACCTTGAGCAGCAGGTCGGCCTCGGCCCACACCTGGTCGGCAGTGTCGACCAGGGTCGCGCCCGCGGCGGTGAAGTCGGGGTCGTGGATGGCCGATCCCTCGCCGGCGCCTGCCTGGACCATCACCTCGTGGCCGCGGTGCACCAGTTCGGCGACGCCCGCGGGGGTGATCGCGACGCGGTATTCGTTGTTCTTGATCTCAGTCGGGATGCCGACGCGCACGGGTGCTCCTCAGTCAGGGAATTGGCTGCGTCCAGTGTGAAGAAAGTTCGACTCGCTAGCAATAACACCGACAAACATTCGATACGGTGCATCGATGGTCGAACAAAAGTCGTCAAAAGCGGGGTTGCGGCCGCAAAAACCGAAGGATGTTCAGCCCGTCGACATCGATGACGTCGACCGGCGGATTCTGGCCGCACTGCACGCCGACGCCCGCATTCCCAACAGCGCGCTGGCTGATGCCGTCGGGATCGCGCCGTCGACCTGCCACGGCCGGGTGCGCCGCCTTCAGGACCTCGGCGTGATCCGCGGTTTCTACGCCGATATCGACCCGGCCGCGATCGGCCTGCCACTGCAGGCGATGGTGTCGGTGAGCCTGCGGTCCGGTGCCCGCGGCAAGATCCGTCACTTCGTCCAGCAGATCCGCTGTCGGCCCCAGGTGATCGATGTGTACTTCCTGGCCGGGGCCGACGATTTCATCATTCACGTTGCTGCGCGCGACACCGACGACCTGCGCTCGTTCGTCGTCGACAACCTCAACGCCGATTCCGACGTCGCGGGGACCCAGACGTCGCTAATCTTCGAGCACCTGCGCGGGGCCTCTCCGCTGTAAGGCGCTGAGCCACGTCCGCCGATCGGAGGACACCGACTTCCTCCGCCGAAGGGTCCAGCCGGCGGAAGTCTCAGGGAGCGAGTGACGGCGATAGTCGATTCAGGCTGAAGTTCCCGATCGATGGACTACAGCAGGAGGGTGTGTGATGGGTCTTCGTGGCGAGGCGGCGATCGTCGGATTCACCGAGCGTGCCGCGACCAAGCGGCCGACCGGTCCGCTGGAGTCCACTCTCGAGCAGTGGGCACGGCTGGCCGCGGCAACCCTGGCCGACGCCGGCCTGCCCGCGACAGTGGTCGATGGGATCTGCACCGGGCATCTCCAGGAGACCGCGATCTTCGCTCCGTCGACCATTGCCGAATATCTCGGAATGAAGGTGAATTTCGCTGAGATGGTCGACCTTGGCGGGGCCAGTGCGGCGGCGATGGTCTGGCGGGCCGCGGCGGCCGTCGAACTCGGCCTGTGCAATGCCGTGCTGTGTGTGCTGCCGGGAACGCCGTTGACCCCGGTCAGCGAGAAGAAGCCACCGCACGTCAATGACTCACTGCATTTCGGCGGCTCGAGCAACCGGTACGGCTCACCGCAGGCGGAGTTCGAGATCCCTTACGGCACACTCGGACAGAACGGCCCCTATGCCCGAGTCGCCACGCTCTACGGCGCCACCTACGGCTACGACGAGCGGGCGATTGCCAAGATCGCCGTCGACCAACGCGTCAACGCCAACCATCACCCCGGGGCGATCTTCCACGACGTGCCCATCACCGTTGACGACGTCATCAACAGCCCGGTCATCGTCTCCCCACTGCACAAGCTGGAGATCGTCATGCCGGTCATGGGCGGTGCCGGCGTGCTGGTGACCAACGCCGACCTGGCACGGCGGTCGCCGAATCGGCCGGTATGGGTCAAGGGCTTCGGGGAGCGGGTCAACTGCAAGATGGTCATGTACGCCGAGAACGCTCTGCAGACCCCGATGATCCAGGCCGCGCAGTCGGCGTTCTCGATGGCGGGGCTGTCACCGGCTGACATGGACATGGTGTCCGTCTATGACTGCTACACCATCACCGCACTGCTGAGCCTGGAAGACGCCGGTTTCTGCGAGAAGGGCACGGGCCTCCAGTTCGTCACCGACCACGACCTGACCTTCCGCGGGGACTTCCCGATGAACACCGCCGGCGGCCAACTGGGCTACGGCCAGGCCGGCTTCGCCGGCGGCATGCACCACGTCTGCGATGCCGCCCGCCAGCTCATGGGCCGCGCCGGGGCGACACAGGTCGCCGACTGCAATCGGGCGTTCGTCTCCGGCAATGGCGGCGTCCTGGCCGAACAAACCACCCTCGTCTTGGAAGGAGACTGATCATGAATGAGTTCAGCAGGCCGATGCCGGTCCCGACGCCGGTCAGCCAACCGTTCTGGGATGCGTTGGCACAGCACACGATCCGGATCCAATACTCGCCGTCCGCACAGCGCTACGTGTTCTACCCCAGGATTCTGGCGCCGGGCACCCTGGCCGATGACCTGGAGTGGCGACAGATCTCCGGGGCAGCCTCGCTGTACTCCTACACGGTCGCCTACCGGCCGGTCGCGCCGCACTTTGCCGACACAGTCCCGCACATCGTCGCCGTCGCGCAGTGGGACGAGGGGCCCCGGTTCGCCACCGAGATCGTCAACACCGAACCCTCGGAGTTGCGGGTGGGTATGCCGATACGGCCGGTATTCGTCGACGTCCCCGACGAAGGGATCACGTTGCTCTGCTACGAAGCAGGGTGACTCCCGCGGCCGCCGCGTTGCTCAGATGATGATGTGCGGTTGGTACAGGTCGAGCCAGACCGACAGGCCGAGGATCCGTTCCAGTCGGGACCGGTCCACCGGCGGCAGCGATGCGGCGTCGACTCGGGTCAGTTGCTCGAGTGCGTTCCGGTCGACCACGCTGAACAACGGGTCGCTGCCGCTGACGAGCAGATCGCGGGCTTGAGCGCGGATATCGTTGCCGTACAGGGGATCTGAGGTGCTGGGGTAGGGGCTCTTGACCCGCTTGGACACCGACTCGGGCAGAACGTCGGCTACCGCGCCGCGCAGCAGGCTCTTCTCCCGGCCGTCGTAGGTCTTCATCGACCAGGGGGTGTTGTAGACGTACTCGACCAGGCGGTGATCGCAGAACGGCACCCGCACCTCCAGCCCCGAGGCCATGCTCAGCCGGTCCTTGCGGTCCAGCAGGATTCCCACGTGCCGGGTCAGGTGCAGATAACTCATCACCCTCATCCGGTGGGTGAAGTCGTCCTCGCCGGCGAGGCGTTCCACCTCGGCGACGGCGTCGACGTAGCGGTCCTGCAGGTAGGTGTCCAGGTCCAGCGACGCGCGAAGGCCGGGGGTGAGGATGTATCCGCTGGCGTCGGTCCATTCGGCGCCGATCGCGACCCACGGGAAGGCATCCGTCCGCTGGATGTGTGGGTCGTGAAACTGCCGATACCCGCCGAAGACCTCGTCGGCGGACTCCCCGGACAGCGCGACCGTCGACTGCTCGCGGATCGCCTTGAACAGCAGATACATCGAAGCTGCCTGTTCGAGGCCGCCCACCGGGAGTTCGAGGGCTGCGATCACCTTGCGCCGGAGGCCGGGATCGGAGAGCCGACGGTGATCGAGCACGATGTCGGTGTGGTCGGAGCCGACGTACTCGGCGACCGCGTGCGCGTAGGGGGTGTCGCGCGTGGGGTGCATGTCGCTGGGCGTGAAGTTCTCGTCCTGATCGGTGAAATCGACGGCGAAGGACCGTACCGGGGTGCTCAACTCACGGGCGGACAGCGCGGTGATCGCGCTGGAATCCAGCCCGCCGGAAAGCAGAACGCATTCGGGAACATCGGCGACCAACTGCCGGCGCACGATGTCATCGAGCAGCCCGCGCACGTTGGCGACGGTGGTGTCCCGGTCGTCGGTGTGCAGTCTCGACTCCAACCGCCAGTAGGTCCGCTCCCGGATGCCGTGCTCGTCAACGGTGACGATCGTTCCGGCCTCGACCTCCCGCATGCCCTTCCAGACCGCGGTCCCCGGGGTTTTCACCGGCACGATGAGCTCACGTAATCCGTCGAGGTCGATCTCTCGTGGAGCCATCGGGTTGGCGAAGATCGCCTTGGGCTCCGAGCCGAACAACACGCCATCAGGGGTGGCGTAGAAGTAGAACGGCTTGACCCCCATCCGGTCGCGGATCATCACCAGCGTGCGCACGCGGGAGTCCCAGATCGCGAAGGCATACATTCCGTTGAGCCGGTCGGCCAGCGCCTCACCCCACTGCAGGTAGCCGCGCAGCACCACCTCGGTGTCGCTGGACGTCTCGAAACTGTGGCCCTGGGCGACCAACTCGCGGCGCAACTCCGTGAAGTTGAAGGCCTCACCGGTGTAGACCATTGCCACATCACCCGACGGTGTGGAGACCACCATCGGCTGCACCCCACCGACCAGGTCGATGATCGCGAGCCGGCGATGACCGAGGGCGACGTCGCGTCGTATCCACGTCCCCGCCGCGTCCGGGCCGCGACAGGCCATGGTCTCGGTCATCGCCTCGATCACGGACCGTTCCCGGGTCAGGTCCCGGGAGTAGTCCACCCAGCCGGTCATGCCGCACACGTCAACGAGCTCCAAAGTCCTCATAAGGGGATCTATCGACAGCCTCTGCAACCGTAGCCAGTCAGCGCCGCTGCCGGCTTACGAACGGCGGCGGTATTCAGTGCCGGCAATCCCGCCGAGGGTCTGCTCTCCACTACGCTTCCCCTATGCGAGTCGGGGTCTTGGGCGCCAAGGGCAAAGTCGGCAAGACGATGTGCGAGGCGGTGCGCGACGCCGACGACATGACACTGAGCGCCGAGGTCGACGCCGGTGACCCGCTGTCGCTGTTCACCGACAGTGGCACCGAGGTCGTCATCGACTTCACCCACCCCGACGTCATCATGAACAACCTGAAGTACCTCGTGGACAACGGCATTCACGCGGTCGTCGGAACCACCGGATTCACCGAGGACCGCCTCGACCACGTTCGCTCCTGGCTGTCCGGCAAGCCGACCGGAGTTCTGATCGCCCCGAACTTCGCCATCGGTGCGGTGTTGTCGATGTACTTCGCGCAGAAAGCAGCGCCGTACTTCGAATCGGTCGAGGTCATCGAATTGCACCATCCGCAGAAGGCCGACGCCCCGTCGGGGACCGCGACCCGGACGGCCCAGCTCATCGCCGCGGCCCGAAAAGGCATGCCGCCCAACCCCGATGCCACCAGCACCGGTCTGCCGGGCGCCCGGGGAGCCGACGTCGGGGGCGTACCGGTGCACTCGGTGCGGCTGACGGGCCTGGTCGCCCATCAGGAGGTGCTGTTCGGCACCATGGGGGAGACGCTGACCATCCGCCACGACAGCCTGGACCGGACCTCATTCGTGCCCGGTGTGCTGCTGGCGGTCCGTCGGATCGCGCAGCGTCCGGGACTGACCATCGGACTCGAACCTCTGCTGGACTTGTGATTTCGCGCATCCAACTGCTGATCGGCTTCCTCTGCCTGGCGCTGCTGGTCTATTTCGGTCTGCTGACCCGCACCGCGGTCGCACTGCTGCGCACCGGCACCCCGGCTGCGGTGGCGTTGGGAATCGGCGTCCTGCTGCTGCCGATCGTCGGCGTCTGGGCGACCGTTGCCACCCTGCGGGCCGGGTTGGCGTATCAGCGGCTGGCCCGGCGTGCTCTTGAGGACGGCATGGACCTCGACGTGTCCGGTCTCCCGAGAACCCCCTCGGGCCGGGTGCGGCGGGATGCCGCCGACGCCCTGTTCGCGACCGTGCGCGCCGACGTCGAGGCCGACCCGGACAACTGGCGACGCTGGTACCGGCTGGCCCGGGCCTACGACTACGCGGGGGACCGGACCCGAGCACGGGAGACGATGCGCAAGGCCGTCGAGTTGGAAGCAGCCGAGCGCGGCGGTGGGTGAGCGAGTACTTTCCTTCAGTGGTCTCACGCATGCGCGCCGTGGTGTTGGTGGTATTCCTGGTGGCGGCGATCGGCGCCCTTCCCGGGCTTTCTCCGGCGGCACACGGCGCGGCGCGGACCGTCACGATCGCGACCTACGATCTTGACCCCTTCGTCGTCACCCACGGTGATGTCAAGTCCGGCTTCACCATTGACCTGCTCGATCAGATCGCCAAGCGCACCGGCTGGACCTACGCGTTCATCGACGGCGGTGATGTGCAGGGAATCATGCGAGCCGTCGCCGAGGGCCGGGCCGACGCCGCCGCCTGCAACATCTCGATCACCGCAGAACGGGAGAAACGCTTCGACTTCTCCCAGCCGATCATCGCCGCCGGCCTGCAGATCATCATTCCCGCCGACAGCACCAAGCACTCCCAGCCCGGCCTGGCCGACTTCCTCCGGATTCTGTTCTCCAAGACGATGCTGGTGTGGTTTCTGGCGGCGATGGTCCTGGCGATCGTCCCTGCCCACTTCATCTGGTTCCTGGAACGCCGTGCCTCCCATTCATTGGTGTCGAAGTCCTACTTTCCGGGCATCTTTCAGGCGTTCGGGTGGGGGATGGGCATGTTGTCCCAGGCCCCCGTCGATGAGCCGCGGCGGTGGCAGAGTCGGGCCGTGAGCGTCGTGTGGACCTTCGTCAGCATCATCTTCGTCGCCTATTACACCGCCATCCTCACCTCCAATCTGACGGTGGAAAAGATTGACTCCAGGGTGAGTTCGCCCGGGGACCTCGTCGGCAAGGCGGTGTGCACGGTGGCCAACACCACCTCGCCGGCCGCTTTGACCAAGCTCGGCGTTGGGTTCACCGGTCTTCCGAAGGTCGAAGACTGCTATGCCGGGATGAGAAACCGCACGTTCGAGGCGGTGGTCTTCGATGCGCCGGTGCTCGATTACTACGTCGCCCATGATGGCGCCGGGCTCGCAGAGGTGGCGGGACCGATCTTCAAGGACGAGGACTACGGAATCGCATTCCCGCTGGGCAGCCAGCTGGGTAAAGAGCTCGACCAGGCGCTGCTGTCGGTGCAGGAGGACGGCGAGTACGAACTGCTGATGCAGAAGTGGTTCGGTACCGGTGGGTGATATGCGACGTCTGCTGATCGTGCACCACACGCCCTCGCCGCACTGCCAGGAGATGCTGGAAGCGGTGGTGGCCGGCGCGACCGATCCCGACATCGTCGGCGTCGAGGTCGTCCATCGGCCCGCGCTGACGGTGTCGCCGGTCGAGATGCTGGAGGCCGACGGCTATCTGCTGGGCACCCCGGCGAACCTCGGATACATCAGCGGCGCCCTCAAGCACGCGTTCGATCAGAGTTACTACCCGTTGCTCGACATCAGCCGAGGCCGACCGTTCGGCGCGTACCTCCACGGCAACGAGGGAACCGAGGGAGCCGAGGGAGCCCTCGCGTCGATCACCACCGGACTCGGGTGGGTCAAGGCGGCGGATCATGTCGTGGCGTCGGGCAAACCGAGCAAGGCCGATCTGGAGGCGTGTTGGAACCTCGGCGCGACCGTGGCCGCCTACCTGATCCGCTGATTCAATCGGTCGTCGGACTTAAGGTGACCTGATGAGGCTGCCGACGGTCGCGGTTGCCGCCGCCCTCGCCGTCCCGCTTGCGCCGCCGGTGGTTGCGCAGGCAGACGACATCAGAACCTGTGAGCCTTGGTACGGATATTCGGTGTGCTACCAGCGGTCAGATGACACCTGGTGGATATGCAACCCGGATTGTTCTCAAATCCCACCTCCGGTGCGTCCGTTCCCCGGCCTGCCCCCCGAACTGCCCCCGGATACCCCGCCGCCGCCCCCGCCGAAGCCGGCCCCGCCGCCGCCACCCTGGCCCGTGCCACCGCCATTCTTTCCCGGCTGCCAGACCATCAACGGCTGCATTGACTATTCGTTTTATCCCACGCTCACGTTCTAGCCTCGATTTTTCGCGCCGGTGGGGTTCGGCGGTGCTGAATCCCGAAAGACGCTGAGCGGTAGCGATTTTGGGCTTGGGGTGTGTTTGGCCGTCCCGTGTCGCCGGGGTGGGCGGCCGTTCCTGGGGGCCGTGGGTCTTTCGGGTCGTCGGGGCGGGGGTGTTCGGCTGTTCAGGGGAAGGCGGCGCGGATGCGCTGCCAGGCGGTCGCGATCGCTGCGGCCCAGCGCCAG
>CAISDL010000048.1 GCA_903884065.1 uncultured Actinomycetes bacterium
CCACGATCGCGCGCAGCAGGGCCGGAACATTGGCGCCTCGGGTCCCGAAACTGCTGCGCGCCAGCACCGGGAAGGGAATGCCGTACTTGGTGCCCGGGTGCGCGTTGAGCAGGATCGGCACCAGCACGATCAGGTTGCCCAACGCGATGGTCAGCAGTGCCTGCCACCAGTTCATGCCGAGTGCGATCAGCCCTCCGGCCAGCATGTAGGTGGGAAGACAGTGCGCCATCGCGATCCAGAGCGCGGCGAAGTTGTAGGTGGTCCAGGTGCGCCGACTCGGCGGCGTCGGGGCCAGGTCGCCGTTGAACAGCGGACTGGTAGCGATGTCGGGCGGCAGTTCAGCCAGAGCCTCGCGGGTCAGGGTCGGGTCGGTGTCGAGGATCAGATCACCCCCTCATCACGGCTTGACGAACACGTCCGGACTTCCCTGATGACGACGGCGTCGACATAGGCGCAACTGATGGACACTACTCATCCGAGCCTGCCCCAGGGATGGGTGAAATTACTCGATTTCGCCCTGTGACCCCGATAATCTCCCCATGCCCACACGTCGTGATCTGGTGGGTCGGCAAGCCGAGTTGGCGCAGCTCACGCAGATGCTGACCGGAGACACCGAGCGTGCGGTCGTGGTGTCCGGGGAGCCCGGCGTCGGCAAGACGGCGTTGATCGAGCAGTTATGCGCGCGCGCGGCCGCCGATGCCTGGCAGGTGGTTCGAGTGCTGGGGGTGGCGGCCGAGGAACCCTTCGCGTTGGGCGGGCTCAATCAACTGGCGTTCGGCCTCAAGACGTATCAAGCGAAGTTGGACGATGTCGACCGTGCGGTTCTTGCGCCGGTCTTCGGCGGTGATCCGGACTCCGAGGTCGCGGTCCTGCCGCTGGCGTCGGGGCTGCTGAACCTCCTGGCAGTGGCCGGACAGCAGCAGTCGCTGCTGCTCGTCGTCGACGACGTGCATTGGCTGGACAGGGTCAGTGCGGAGGTGCTGGGCGCGGTAGGGCGGCGGCTGACCCATCCGCAGGTCCGGATCGTGGCCGTGCTGCGGACGTCACACGACTCCGGGTTTTCCAGCGCGGGGTGGGACGAATTGCCGTTGGCTCCACTGGACGCCGAGGATTCGCTGATGCTGCTGGAGTCGGCCGGGGTGCCGGTGCCGGCGGCGAACAAAACCGCGATCATCACGGCCGCACAAGGCAATCCGCTTGCCCTGGTTGAACTGCCCCGATTCGGCGGCCGGATCGAAGAGCGCCTGGGGGCACTGCCGTTGACCGAACGTCTGGTGGCGGTTTTCGGCGCTCAACTGGAAGCCCTCGACGCCGGCGTGCGGGCCGAGTTGTTGCGGGCGGCACTGGACGGCATCGCGGGCAGCGTCCCGTCCTCGACGGGGGCCCGGTTTGTGATGCGCAACGTCGCATCCGCAGTCAAGGCGGGCCTCTTGGTGGTTAATCCATTGGGGGATATCGTCTTTCGCCACCCGCTGGTTCGCGCTGCGGTGATTCATCAAGCCGATCCCCAGGAACGCCGCGAAGCCCACCGAGACCTCGCCGGAATCTACGACGAAGTGCTGGTGCGCCGCGCCTCGCATCTGGCCGCAGCAGCTCTCGAACCAGACCAGGACGTGGCCGACGTTCTGGCCCGGGCCGCGAAGCTGTCCATTCGTCGAGGCGGACTTTCGGTCGGCGCGGAGTGGCTGAGCCGGGCCGCCGAACTGAGCACCGACCCGGACCGTCGTGCCGAACTGTTCGCCGACGCGGTCTTCGTGGCGGCCAGGACCGGTCAGCCCGGCGTTGAAGATCTTCTCGAGGGCACCGGGACCTCCGCAGGAGAGTCGGCGCTCGCGGTCCTGGCGGATTCCTATCGACTATTTCACGCCGAGGGCGAGGTGACCTCCACCCACAGACGGGTGCTCGACGCGCTGAACCGGGCCGACACCCTCGACGACAAGACGGTGAACCGGCTGGCCTACCTGCTCGTGTCGATCACCAACTACTCCGGCAGTCTCCAGCACCGGGAACAGACCAACGCCGCCTTGCTAAACCTGGAGAAGCGTCTGGACCCGGCGGTCTTGATGTACCGGACCGGCATCGAGGACATCGCCGGCACCGCCAACGCCGTCCGCTCGATGCTGAGCGGGTACGTGGAGTTGCTGCCGCAGGTGCCGGCGCAGCGGATGGTGCTGCTGTCGTTTCCGGCGTACTGCCTCGGCGTCATGGCCAACTTCCGGGCGCCGCTTCAGCGGGCCTACGCACAGCTCAGCAGTCACGGCGCCTCCATCGATGCCATCGAGAGCGGGCGGGTGGTCTTGTTGGACCTGATCGCCGCCGGGCACTGGCGGCAGGGCGAGCAGGTCGGAGCGGACTGCCTGGAGATGGCGCAGGAGATCGAGGGCAGTCAGTTGCGCCGTCACCAATTGCTCGCCGACCTCGGGGGCCTGGCCGCGGCGCACGGCGACGTGGAGACCGCGCGCAGCTACGCGGCCGAGGTGACAGCCTGGTCCAAAACCCGCGGCCTGCAACGGCTCATCGATGCCGCGGGGCGAATCGCGCTGCGGGTTGGGCTCGCCGAGGCCGACTACGAAGCCGCGTATCACGCAGCATCCGGTATCAGCCCGCCCGGACATTGGCCCCACCACAACATTCACGAGGTGGGCGAATACATGCTCGACGTCGTCGAGGCGGCAGTACAAACCGGACATCTCGATGAAGCCCGCGCGCTCGCGGCCGAGGCCGTGGGGCTGAACCTGGCAGCACTCTCCCCGCGGGTGGCCTTACTGACTATCGCGATATCGGCGATGACGTCGCCCGATTCCGAAGCTGGTGAGCTCTACCAGTCCGCACTCACCCACCCCGGCATCGCCGAGTTCCCCTTTGAGCACGCCAGAATCTTTCTGGCCCAAGGTATGTGGCTGCGCCGCATGAGGCGCTATACCGAGGCGCGGGCCGCATTGAGCGCGGCCGCCGAAAGCTTCGATCGACTGGGTTCACGGCCGTGGGCCGAGCGGGCGCGAGCAGAGTTGCGCGCAGCCGGAGCATCGGTCAAGCAATCCCTGGGTGAAGCCGCCCCGCTCAGCGCCCAGGAGCGCAGGATCGCCGAGCTCGCCGCAGACGGACGGACCACCAAAGAGATCGCGGCCCAACTCAGCATCTCAGCGCGCACGGTCGACGGTCATTTGTACCGGCTGTTCCGCAAGTTGGGCATCACCAGTCGCGCGGGACTCAGCAAGGCACTTCAACGCCCCGATTCCGATGCCAGGATCGAGTTCTAGCTAGCCGACCTTCGTCAGCTGGATCGGCGCCTGGGTCACCTGGCCGCCCGGGCACTCGCCGTTGGAGTCAGCGGTGATCGTTCCGGCCAGGGTGTTGGCGTCCAGCGCGTAGCGGATGATGACGTCGGCGTAGTTACCGTCGCCGCAGATGACCCCGTCGGGCTTGGTGACGTTGTAGGTCCAGACTCCGTTGTTCAGGGTCGCCACGCTGGTCCACCCGCGGTTGCTGACCAGGCTCGCGGTGCAGCCGTTGGTGACGGCGGGGCAGTTCGAGCTGACAGTCACGAAGAACTGATCGGACCCGTTGGCGGCGGCGTACTTGCCGTTGAGCGGAGCCGGATCCGCGGAGGCCTGTCCGGCGGAGCCCAGGGCCGCCACCGCCGCCGCGGCGCCTGCGGCCGCCATCGCGCGTGTGGTAACTCGATTCATGCTGTACGCCTCCTGTGAGTCCTGCAGCAAGCTAACAGCCTCCGGACCTCGGAATCGGCCCTCGTATCCGGCATGTTTCGAAACCGAGTGCGAGATGTGACTGGAAAAAGGGTTGAACCGTCATGGGAGAATTGGTCCCGTGACGACACATCAGCTGCCGTGGCAGGGCACCGGCCACAACCCGCGGCCGCGGACGTTCGCGCAGTCCACCAAACTGCAGGATGTCCTCTACGAGATCCGCGGACCCGTGCATGACCATGCGGCCCGCCTCGAGGCCGAGGGTCACCGCATCCTGAAGCTGAACATCGGCAACCCCGCCCCCTTCGGCTTCGAAGCCCCCGACGTGATCATGCGCGACATGATCCAGGCCCTGCCCTACGCACAGGGTTACTCCGACTCCAAGGGCATCCTCTCCGCGCGACGCGCGGTGGTGACCCGCTACGAACTCGTCGACGGATTCCCCCGATTCGACGTCGACTCGGTCTTCCTGGGCAACGGCGTCTCCGAACTCATCACCATGACGCTGCAGGCGCTGCTCGACAACGGCGACCAGGTACTCATCCCCGCTCCGGATTACCCGCTGTGGACCGCGTCGGCCTCGCTGGCCGGGGGCACGCCCGTGCATTACCTGTGCGACGAGACCAACGGATGGCAGCCCGACATCGCCGACCTCGAGTCGAAGATCACCCCGCGTACCAAGGCTCTGGTGGTGATCAACCCGAACAATCCCACCGGCGCGGTGTACGGCCGGGAAGTGTTGCAGCAGATGGTCGATCTGGCCCGCAAGCATCAACTGCTGCTGCTCGCCGACGAGATCTACGACAAGATCCTCTACGACGACGCCCGACACATCTCACTGGCCACTCTTGCGCCCGACCTACTCTGCCTGACCTTCAATGGGCTCTCGAAGGCCTACCGGGTGGCCGGCTACCGCTCCGGCTGGCTGGTGATCACCGGGCCCACCGAGCATGCCACCAGTTTCATCGAGGGGATCAGCCTGCTGGCCAACATGCGGCTGTGCCCGAATGTGCCTTCGCAGCATGCCATTCAGGTCGCCCTGGGCGGCCATCAGAGCATCGACGACCTGGTGCTGCCAGGCGGACGCCTACTTGAGCAGCGCGACCTCGCCTGGACGAAGCTCAACGAGATTCCGGGGGTTTCCTGCGTCAAACCCGAGGGCGCGCTCTACGTCTTCCCGCGGCTTGACCCCGAGGTGTACGACATCGTCGACGACGAGAAACTCGTCCTCGACCTGTTGCTCGACGAGAAGATCCTGGTGACTCAGGGCACCGGCTTCAACTGGCCGGCTCCGGACCATCTGCGCATTGTCACCCTGCCGTGGGCGCGCGATCTCGCCAATGCCATTGAGCGGCTGGGGAATTTCCTGGTCAGCTATCGGCAGTAGTCGATGGCGCACTCGCACTCCCTCTCGCACTCGGGCGCCCCGGCGCCACTGAGCCCGGTGGCGGCCCGGATCGTCATCATCGCGCTGGCCGTCATCGGGGTCGCCATGGCCGTCGGAGCCGTCCTGCTGTGGCCATCCGGATCGAAAGTCGATGTTCCCCTGCCGTTTCAGAACGGCCAGGGCGGTTCCGTGTCGACCGAGGGCGGTCATGTCGTCTCCAGCACCCTCGGCGACTGTGGCAGTCCCTCAGCCGGGCAGGTTCTGACCGCACCCCCGGGACCCGGTGTCGCGGGTAGCGGAACCTGCATCCAGTCCATCGTCGCCATCGACACCGGCTCCAACACCGGCGCCAATACGCTCCTGGAGTTCTCCCGCGGCCCAGGTCAGCCGAATCTCCTTGCCGGGGAGCATGTTCGGATCTTCCGGCAGGTCGACCAACAGGGTGCTACCAGCTATGCCTTTTACGACTACGAACGCGCCTGGCCGCTGGCGTTGCTCGCAGTGGCCTTTGCCGCCGTGATCGTGGCGGTGGCCCGGTGGCGCGGACTGCGCGCACTGGTCGGCATCGTCATCGCCTTCGCCATTCTGGTCGTCTTCATGCTGCCCGCCCTGCGCGACGGCGCACCGGCCGTTCCGGTGGCACTCGTCGCCTCGTCGGCCATTCTCTTCGCGGTGATCTATCTTGCCCATGGCGTGAGTCTGCGGACCAGTGCCGCGCTGCTGGGCACCCTGACCGCAATGCTCCTTGCGGCTCTGCTGTCCTGGGCCGCAATCGAATTCACTCATCTGACCGGGCTGTCCCAGGACCAGAACAACGAAGTCGCCGCCTATCTGGGCCACGTGTCGATCAAGGGCCTGCTGCTGGCCGGGTTCATCATCGGCTCGCTCGGTGTGCTCAACGACGTCACCATCACCCAGGCCTCGGCGGTCTTCGAACTCGCCCATCTCAGCCATGGGAGCCGCCGGGAGATCTTCCGGCGGGGCATGAGGGTGGGAAGTGACCACATCGCCAGCACGGTCTACACCCTGGTGCTGGCCTACGCCGGCAGCTCGCTGCCGCTGCTGCTGCTGTTCAGTGTGGCCAACCGTTCGCTGTCCGATGTGTTGACCAGCGAGGGAGTGGCGATCGAGATCGCCCGCTCAGCGGTCGGCGGCATCGCGCTGGCGTTGGCCGTTCCGCTGACCACCGCGGTGGCCGCCGCGCTGGCGACGCCGGGTAGCGCTGCTGCTGCGGCGACCGAAACTAGCGCCGCTCCAACAGATCCAGCAGATACTGGCCGTAGCCAGACTTCAGAACGGCTTGCGCCCGTTCGGCGAGTCCGGCGTCGTCGATAAAGCCCAGCCGCCAGGCGATCTCCTCCGGGCAGGCGATCTTCAGGCCCTGCCGAGCCTCGATCGTCCGGACGAAGTTCCCCGCCTCCAGGAGCGAGTCGGGGGTGCCGGTATCGAGCCACGCGGTGCCGCGGGGAAGCACCTCGACGGCCAGTCGGCCCCGTTCGAGATAAACGCGATTGACGTCGGTGATCTCCAATTCGCCACGCGCCGAGGGCCGTAGCGAACGGGCGATCTCGACGACATCATTGTCGTAGAAGTAGAGCCCTGGTACGGCGTAGTTCGACTTCGGCTTGGCGGGCTTCTCCTCAAGCGCCAAAGCCCTACCCCCGGAGTCGAATTGGACGACACCGTAAGCGGATGGATTAGCCACCCAGTAGGCGAAGATAGAACCGCCTTCGACCCCTCGGAAACGCCGTAGATTGGTACCCACACCGGGTCCGTAGAAAAGGTTGTCTCCCAGGATCAAAGCCACCGGCTCAGAACCAATGTGTTCCGCACCGAGGATGAAGGCCTGCGCCAATCCCTCCGGACGCTCTTGGACCGTGTAGGAGATGTCAACGCCGAATTGCGCACCGTCGCCGAGGAGGCGCTGGAAATCCGAGGCATCCCGCGGGGTGACGATCACCAGAATGTCGCGGATTCCGGCCAGCATCAGTGTGGACAACGGGTAGTAGATCAACGGCTTGTCGTACACCGGCAGCAACTGCTTGCTGACGCCTTGGGTGATCGGATAGAGCCGGGTGCCTGCGCCCCCGGCCAGGATGATTCCCCGCATCGGGGGGTCAGGCCTGCAGGTCGGCGTCGGTCATCTCGGTGGCGGCCAGCGCCGCGGCAAAATCGTCGTGCCGGAACACCGCGGTGACGTGATCATCCACCACCCGGAAGGCCGACGCGGCGGTAGCGGCCGGCCCGCCGTTCGGGGTGATCCGCTCCTCGACGACGACGACCCCGTCGCGGTAGTACGTCGCGCCGACCTCGATGGTGGCGTCGGTGCGCTGCGCCCATTCCTGAAGCGCGGCGTGGCCCTGGGCGGCGCCGTGGGCGTCCCCGATTTCGATGTCGTCACTGGACAGCGACAGCAGTGTGTCGAGGTCCCCGCCGCTCAGCGCGTCATGCCAGGCGAGGACTGTGGCGATCTCCGACGTGCTCATGACCCCACTCCTTCCGAATCTTCCCGCTGCTCAAGGTACCGGTTCGAGGCTTCGAAGGGTGTCCGGGCCAACCAGGTGTCCCATATCGCGCGATCGCCGAACAGCTCCAAGCCCAATTCCGACGCGTCACCGCGCCGCACGATGGCCAGCAGCAGGTCCCGAGCCGGACCTCGCAGGGCCGCGGTGGCCTTGCCGTGGCCGTGGTCGACGGCGACGCCGTCTGGACGGCCCAGGATGGTCCACTCCCCGGCCGCACCGAGTCCGGGATCGGTGGCATGCAGGTGCAGCGAACGCCCCTCCGCGAGAGGGAGTTCGGCGCCGGCCGCGCCGGCCCGGACCACAACCCGCTCCAGGTACTCGGTGATCTCGTCGGCGTCGACAGATCGTCGTCGCCCAGCAGGTCGGCAAGGGATGCGTTCTCAGCGATGAGCGCCTCGGCGGTGTCCACGTCAGCAGAACTTACGCGCCGCCCTCAGCCACCGAAGGGCCACAGTGGCCACAGCGGTTGCCCGGAACGCGACGAACTCCCCGAGCCGCCGGAATTCGAGTCGGCGGAGCCCGAATCACTGCCGTTCGAGCCGGATCCGGCACTGGGCGCCTGGGAAACGGTCGATGGAGAGGATCCCGACGGGTAGGCCGGGGCCGTCGTCACCGGGGCCGTCGTCACGGGGGCCGTCGTCACGGGGGGTGTCGACGCCGGAAACGACGGCTGGCTCGGCGCCGACGAGACGGTCCCAGTCGAGGGAGTCCCAGTCGCGGGAGTTCCAGTCGAGGGAGTCCCAGTCGAGGGAGTTCCAGTCGAGGGAGCGCTGGGGTCGGTCGCGGTGGCCGACGGCGTGCGCGGCGACCGCGGCGACCGCGGCGACCGCGGCGACCGCGGCACGGGGACGGTGCGGGCCGGAGCCTGGAAGATCGGCGGCAGCACGATCGGCACCGGCAACACGATCGGCGGCGCGGCCGGCGCCGGCGCAACCGGGGCGGGGGCCGGGGCCACTTCGGGAACGGCGGCGGGCGCGGGCGCCGGGGCCGCAACAGGCGGCGGCCCCTCGGGGGCCGGCGGGGTCGCCACCGGTGCGGGGGCCGCCTCGGGAACGGCGGCAAGTGCCGGCGCAGGCGCTGCGGGAGGCGCCACCACCACCGTTCGCGGCGCCACCTGAACGACGGGAACCGGTGCCTGGATGGTCTCCGGCGCCACGGGCGGAGCGACATCCGCAGCCTCCACGGGCGCTGCCGCCGGAGCGCTGGACACCACCGGGCTGCCGGCGGGTCCGGGCCGCGGATCGGCGGTCGGCCGGACCACGACCGCCAGCGAGACCGCCAGGGCCGCAACACCGACGACGAAGATCGTCGAGAGCGCACTGCCCACCAGGACGAACGACTTCCGGTCGGGCTCATCCGGCTCGGGGTCCACGTCGATCGCGGGTCCGTCGTAGCCGAACAGGTCGGCATCCTCATCGTCGGGCGCAGCGCTGTAGCCCAATGGGGCCATATACCCGGCTGCAGCCATCTGGGTGGGGCCCGCGGCGGTGTCCTCGCTCGATGTCATGCCGACGGTCGAGGCTTCGTAACGCGGCGTACTCGCCGCGGCCAACGCGGCTCCGCGGGCCAGTGCCAAGTCGCCATCGTCCGGGGCGTGCACCGGCAGACCGCTGGCCGCGGCGATCAGCGGCCTCAGCGCGGCGATGTCGACCCCGGAGCCCACCACGAAGACAGCCTGGGCCGGCTCCTCCCCACCGGCCAGCCCCGCCACCATGCCCTGCACCTCGGCAGGCACGTCGCCGGAGTTCAGGCTGCGGCTGAGCACACGCACCACCGCCCCGTCCCCGGTGCGGACGACGGCCAGCGTGGCCGTGTCGCGCTCGACGAACAGCAACGCCGTGCGCTCGCTGCCGACGGCCTGGCCGATCGCCTGCGCCAGGGCACTCGCGGCGTGCAGTTCGGAGACCATGACGACGTCGTGGAGCCGGTGGCGCCGAAGGCCCTGACGCAGCCGGGCAGCCTCGCCGTGGTCGGTCCATGCGACTCCCACCGACGTCAGGCGGTGACCGCCGTCCGCGGCGCTCTCCCGGGTGCCCAGGATGGCGTCCAGCACCTGCTGTGGCGCGCCGGAATTTGCCGACGTGTCGTCGGGGGTGATCTCGAAGGTGTCGTGATCGAGGGATCCCCCGTCGGCGCTCTCGCCCTCTACCAGCACCATGCGAACCGCCGAGGGATTCATCGACACACCGAGAACGACGTCCACGGACCCTCCATGTCATTTGCTGGCTGGCCGTGTCCGGCGGTCGACTGTTACCGGGCCTGAACCAGCGACTGCATGGTTCATCGGCGGTGTCAGCCAGGCCGTTACATCCGAATCAGTTAGCTGGAGGAGCGGATGAAGTTGAGGTAGGACCGCGACGGCGTCGGTCCTCGCTGGCCCTGGTACTTCGACCCGACCGACGCGCTGCCGTAGGGGTGTTCGGCCGGGCTGGTGAGCCGCAGCAGGCACAGCTGACCGATTTTCATGCCCGGCCACAGCGTGATCGGCAGGTTGGCCACGTTGGACAACTCCAGGGTGATGTGCCCGGAGAAGCCGGGATCGATGAAGCCGGCCGTGGAGTGCGTGAGCAGACCGAGCCGGCCCAGCGAGGACTTGCCCTCCAGTCGCCCGGCCAGGTCGTCGGGCAGGGTGCAGCACTCCAGCGTGGAGCCCAACACGAACTCACCGGGATGCAGCACGAACGGCTCCCCCTCGACGGGCTGCACCAGGCTGGTGAGCTCGTCCTGCTGCCGCGCGGGGTCGATATGGGTGTACCGGGTGTTGTTGAACACCCGGAAGAGATTGTCCAGGCGGACATCTACGCTCGACGGCTGTACCAGCGTGTCGTCGAACGGGTCGATGCCGAGCCGTCCGTCAGCGATCTCGGCCCGGATGTCACGATCGGAGAGCAGCACCTGAGGAGCGTATAGCGCGCCGGACGGAGGACCATGACGACCGCACGGCGGCCATTCCCGCCGCACAGCTTCCCGGGTTGCCGCGGCGCGCGCGACCAGACCTACCGACCGCAGCCGGGCATCGGGCAGTACTCCGTGTCCAAAGCCCACCGGATCGAGAACCCGGCGCAACAACCGAACCGCTTCGACCGCGCCCAGATGGCCGACGACATCACCACCTAACGTGAACATCCCCGCAAGCCTGGACGACGTGGAAGACGCGTGCACGTTCGTACAGGAATCGATCGGGTGAATTCCCGCCCGATGACGGCCCGCGGTCCCGGGTTGCTATTCTCGTCAGCACCCCACGCCGATGTAGTTCAATGGCAGAACATCAGCTTCCCAAGCTGAATACGCGGGTTCGATTCCCGTCATCGGCTCCACGCGCCGCTCAGCGGCCCCTGATCTGGTCGATCAGCGTGTAACTCGACGGATCGTCGGGCAGCACCGGGGCGAAGCCCTCCAGGAAGATGATCGCGATGACGTTCGCGGCCACTACGCCGATGAACAACCAGATGATCGCCGTGGACACCTTGTGCGCGGCGCTACCGGCCGGCGGGGCCTGCGGGATGCCGCGGGGCATCAGGAACAGCATCACGCCGACGTAGATCATCACGATGGCGAAGGTGACGAAGGCCCACGTGTACAGGTGCAGTCGAAGGAACGGCTCCCCGTAGCCGGGGTCGCCGGGCAGGATGTGCAGTTCGATCTGACGGACCGACACCGAGGCGCCGGCCAGCACACCGATGAGGCCCAGTCCCAAGCCCTGCGCATACCGCGCGGTGGTCAACGCTCCGCGGCGGGCCTGCATGATGACGAACAGCGCCCCGAGCGTGGCCAGGATCATTCCGTAGCGCTGCAACATGCACAGCGGGCAGGGGAACTCACCCTTGACGAACTGGATGAAGAAGGCGCTGAGCATCACCACGGTGTAGGCGAGCACCCACGCATGCAGGCCCCAGTAGGTGATGAATCCCCAGATGCCCCCGTGTGAACGCGCCGCCTCGTCCACCTTCCGGGTCTCCTCGATCACGACCTCGGACATCAGAAGCTCAGATCCAGGACGGAGGTGACGTGGAAGCGGAACAGGCCGATCATGGCGGCCAACCCGACGAACCACAGCGTGAGGATCAGACCGCGTTTGGCGCCACGCCAGATCAACAGTGCGATGCCGAATAGCAGGATCATGATGAGAATGTCCACGGCGGAACACTAAGCCGTCGTGGTGCTCCAGGGGCGGTTGTTGCGTTAATTAGCCCTAAAAGCGAAAGCCCGCTGCGGTCGGCCTTAGCGGCCGGGCAGCGGGCTTTTCACTTCCCTCCGGGATCAGCCGGGGAAGATGTGGACCCAGTCGACCAGCAACTGGCAGGGGTAGACGCCGGGCGAGGCATCTTTGCCCCCCGTCCCGCCGACGGCGAGATTGAAGACGGGCCTGAGCACGAATCCCGGGTCGTTGAAAGCCCAGTCGTCGATGGAGAACGCGGGAACCGTGAAGTAAGGCTCCATGCCCGGCTCGTAGTCGGCGTAGAAATACATGCCGGACTGGTTCCACGTAACCCGCCAGCGGTGCCACTGGTCGTCGATGGGGAACGGCATGGTGGCGAAGGAGGTGCCGTCGAGGCGGGCGTGCACCGTGGTACCGGAGGGCCACTCCATGTTGCCGTACCACTCCATGATGTCGACTTCGCCGCCGCGCTTCTTGTCCTGGTCGTTGAGCAGCCACCAGGCCGGCCAGGCGCCAGGGGTCAGACACTCGAACTTCACCCGCGCCTCGAAGGTGCTGTTGATCGGGGCGCTGAAGTTTCCGATGACCTTCCCGCCGGTGTAGGTGTTCGACTGACTGGTGCCACCGGGGTTCCGCGTCGCACGGATGACGAGGTTCGAGTTGCCGTCCAGGAACACGTGGTCCTGGTCGGTGCTGTACTCGCCCATGTTCTCGGGGCGGTCCCAGAACACCGGCTTCTTGATCATTTCGCGGCGCGGGACGATGGTCCACAACGCCGGATTGGGCGGTGCGCCGGCCGGGCCGTCGAATTCGTCGCCCTGGAAGCCGGGAGGCGCGGCGGCCTCGGGCGGCGGAGGCGCGCCGAACGGCGGCGGCGGACCGGGGGGCGCGGGGAACCCCGGGGGCGGAGGCGGCAACGGCGGCTCGGGGGCCATCGGGTTGGCTGCGGCCTTCGGCGTGGGAACGGCCGCGACGGCGAGGCCTAGACCTGCCATCATCATCGCGCTGCGACGATCCATCTTGGGCATGACAGCTACTTTAAAGGCCAAATGGCGTAGTGCCGAAAACGGGCCGGACTCCGGATGCGCGTCCGCGGGTCACTCGAAGGCTCCCACAGTCCCTTAGCTGCGAAAACACCGGTGCCGTCAGTTGACCGGGAAGCAGACCGCGACGAACGGGATCGGCGGGCAGATCGATACCGGGGGCAGCCCGGAGGGAGGCGGTGCGGGCGCAGGCGGGGCCGCGTCCCAGCCGGCGGGTGCGGGCGCGGCGACGCACATGTTGGACGGGGCGTCGTACGCCGTTCCCGGGCCGCACTCTGCGGCACTGCCGATTGCCGGAGCCAGCACAGCCGCGCCCCCGAACGCGGCCAGAGCAACCGGTACGGCAACCGCCACGCACCTGAAGGGTGCGTTCATCGGGGGCTTTCCTCACGCTCGGTGTGGTTCGGCACGGAAGTGCGTGTGAGCTAATCGGCCGGGTCGGACTCCGCGGATTCCGCCTTGTCGGTGGACGGGTCGAGCACGCTGACGTCGATCCCGTAAGGCAGGAAACGGACGTGGCGACTCGGGTCGGTGTTGAGCTTGTTCGCCCGCAAGGCGTCGAGTTCGGTCTTGTAGACCTGCTCCACGTGAGCCTTGCCTTCGCCGTCGGCGATGTAGATGGCCCACACCCCGTCACCGGCTTCGCCCGCGGTCTCGGGCTGAGGGCGCGCCTTCGGCGTGGGGCGGACGAACTGGTCGAAGAGCATGCCGAATCCGGCCCTCTCCGGTGAGGCGTTGAAGAAGCGGCCGACTTGCTCGAAGGCGCCCCGCAGGCCTTCGCCCGTTTCACGCACGACGCGATCGAACTCGTCAGGGTCGATGCCGAAAGGCCCGTTGTTGTCCATGGCTACAGTGTGCGCCGAGTTTGCTGCCGCTGTCGACGCCCAGCGGTTCGCCGGCAGCGAAAGCGACCCCGAAAGGATGGCGGAGCGTACGAGCCTCAGTCGGTCTTTCGGCACACGATCAGGGCCTGCTGGTAGTCGCGGCGGTGGCGCTCGGGGTCGCGGGCGACCCTCGACACGAGTTCGTCGTGCAGATCGCGCAGCAGATCGGCGCACTCGCCGGCGCCCTCCACCGCCAGCGCGCGGGCGAACAGTGGCTTTCCCCACGCCTCCACACTGCGGATGTAGTTCTCGGCAAACACCTGTGGATCCTTGTCCCGGTACGGGTTGTCCAAGGTGAAGAGTTCGGCGACCTCCAGCGTGAGCCCGGCGAAGGTGCCGCCCAGGTCGCCGAACGGGGCGCGGAACTCCTCGAGCGTCCTGCTCCAAGTGGGAACGACGACGGCGGCCAGCGCCGCCGGGCCGATGCGCCCCTGTTCACGCCAACTCGCCAGGATGTCGTCCATATCGGCGCTGATCGCCCGATACGCGCCGCCCCTGTCCGGCCACCGGCCGGGTGACGCGGGTATCGCGGCGACGAGGGTGCCGCCGGGGGCGAGTTCGGCGCCGCGGTGCTCCAGGATCCGCGTCCAGTCCCGTGCCGCCGCGTCGGCCCACGCCTCGCGTTGCGCCGCGTCCCGGTGATTGGGGTATCCCGGGAACACCGATCCGGTGGACGGCAGGGCCCCGGAGTCGGAGACCCAGTGCATCGCGGTGCCACTGACTGCGATATGGACCGTCCCCGGCGGCAGGCACGGACCGGTCTGGATGGGGATCCCCGCGAGACTCACGACCGTCGCCGGTGCGGGCTGCCGGGCAGAAGCCTCGCGCAACGCCCGAAGGTGCTCATCAGCGGTGCCCAGGTGATCGCCGGTGCCGACGTCCCGGACGAAGTCCCGGGTTGTCGCTGCGTCGGGGATGACCGCAAACCGTTCCGGGTATCCCGAGCGATCGGCCATCTGCACCAGTTCCCGCGCGGCGACCTGCCAGACATTGGACGGCAGGTCGACCAGCGCGTAGTGCAGCCCCCGGCCGTCTCGTTCTGCGACCAGCGCGGTGATGAGTTCGTGAGAGTTCACCCCGTCGGCTGCGCCGAGATCTGCCACGACGAGATCACGAACGTCGTTGTGCGCCTTCGCCGCTGCGAGCACAGTCGGGTAGGTGTGGGCGAATGCCAGAGCCTGTGAGCGAGCGTTGTGGGCGTAGTCGCTGGACATGTGCGACAGCGCCGACGGACGTTCGGCCACGGCTTACAGCACCGCCAACGGAATGGAGCGTCGCGGCTGGAACTCGAATCCGGCACCACCGCTGACCTTGGTCACCTGCACCTCGATCGGTTCGGTGTGCATGGTGTCGGTGTGCTCGAACTCGGCAGTCCAGTCGGTGGCGGTTCCGGTGATGCGCACCTGCAGATGCGGGCCGACGGCGGTGGCGATCGCCTGCAGTGGCTGCCGGGAGTCCGGCGTGCACAGCGCGATCCAGGCGCCGTCGTCGTGCGCCGGGGAGGGCCGCACGTGCAAGCGGCCCTGCCCGACCTCGGCCGTCACATATCCCGCCGGGTTCAGCAGCGGATGCACTTCAAGCACCCGGCTCAGGCCGTGAATGTCGCTGGGCAGCGTGAGGGCTCGGCGGATCCGCTCCGCGGCCACCCCGGCGATCCCGGTGAGCTGTTTGGTGCAGATCGAGGTTGCGAGGTCCTTGTCGTCCCCGGCGCGTTTGCTGACCGCGAGGACGAACGACAGATTCAGCAGATGCATCTGCAGACAGACCTCGTCGGCGATTCGGACCAGCGCCGAGTGGGAGAACGCGCCGAAGTCGACGTCGGAGAGCAATGGTCCGGTGTAGTCGGGGGTGCCGTCGTCATCGGGGTCGATCGGGCCCAGTTCCCACCCAGCGGCTTTCGACTGCGCGATGATCGCCAGAGCCGGGATGGGCTGGGCCTCGGGGTAGGCCGGGTCGATGGTGACCGTCCACGCGCAGTGCGGTTGACGGTCGGCGGGTAGACGGGGCGGACGGTGGATGGGTCGCACCTGGGCCCGCGGGTTGGTGGCCACCGCGGTGGCGTCGAAGGTCGGGTCCTCGATGTCGTGGCACATGCCTCGGACGTAGTCGGGGCCCATCGGTTCGACGTCGAGCAGTGCGCCGCAGTGGTCGAGATGGAACTCCCCGTGCCAGCGGTCGTGGACGGTGTATCGGAAATCCATGAACTGCGGAGGGGCGCCGATGTCGAACTGCAACCCCTTGAAGATGGTGATGATGTCGTCGCCCTCGTACCGCAGAGCTTTCTGCATGCGTCTGGTGTAGATCGGGCTGCAACCCGCCCACTCCTCAATGGCGATCTGCAGCATCTCTTCACGGCCGAAAGATGCTATGCACCAAGCCATTCCGGATCGGTCGATCAGTTGGCCGATGAGCAGGAGTTCGGGCACCAGGACGGCCAACTCAGCGCGACTAAGGTCGGCGTAGCGGCTGCGGGGCAGGCTCACCTGGTCAAACCTAGTCGAGACGCCACCGGGTTGTGTTGCAATGACCCCGTGGCTGATCTGGAAGCGATCGAGGCGATCAAACGGGTGAAGTACCGCTACCTTCGCGCGTTGGACACCAAACATTGGGACGATTTCGCCGACACACTGACCGAGGACATCGTCGGCGACTACGGCTCGTCTCTGGGCAAGACGCTGCACTTCACCAACCGCACGGATTTGGTGGAGTTCATGCGGACCGCGATGCCCGCGGGCGTGCTCACCGAGCACCGGGTGACCCACCCGGAGATCACCCTGGACGACACCGACGAAGCCGAGGGCCGCTGGTATCTGCAGGACCGGGTGATCGTGCCGGAGCACAACTTCATGCTGTTCGGCGCGGCGTTCTATCGTGACCGCTACCGCAAGACCTCTGATGGCTGGAAGATCTGCGCGACGGGATACCAGCGCACCTATGAGGTCTCCCAGACACTGGACGCCAACGCGAAGGTCACCCCCGGGCCGGCACTGGCCTGAGTTGTGCGTGCAGCGCCGACCGTGCGCTCACTGCGATTTTTGCCGCTGTTTTCCGCAGTCAGTGCACACTCGGCGACGTCACTGGGTGATCGCGATCACCGCGCCGGGCTGTAGCCAGTGGATGATCTTGGCCAGGGTGGCGTCGTCGAGGGCGACGCATCCGGCGGTCGCTCCGCCGTTGCTGGTGTGGACGAAGAAGGCGCCGCCGTCTCCGGGGATGCGTTCCTTGTTGACGCCCATCGCGATGGCGTGCGCGTAGGCCGGGATGTACAGGTTCTCGGTTCCACTGGCCGGCGAGGTGTCGAACGGACAGTCGGCTTGCTTGCATACCTGCATGGTGTTGTAGGTGGGCCCCTCGGCGGACCACCAGTAGTCAGGCGTGGTCTGGAAATACTTCAGCCCGCCGCCGGGGCTGGGTTGGGTGCCGAACGCGAAGTCGAGGCTGTAGACACCCATCGGCGTGGCCGGGATGGTGTCCTTGGCTTTCGGCGCCAGGCCCGCGGAGCCGACGAAGGTGGGAATGCCGATGCCCCCGTCGACGGGCTGCCACCCTTGGGCGCCACGCTGCCAGACGTCCATCTTGGCCGTCGAGCCACCGGTCCCGACGACGGAGAGCACCTGGGTGGCGTTGCCGACCTGGGGTGCGAACCACGGGGTGTCGGCGCGGGCTAATGGTGCCGAGGCCACTGCGATGGCAGCCGTGCTGAGGGCAGCAGCCAGCGAAAACGTGAATCGGCGCATGGACTCATCGTTGCCGCGGCGGTCTGCGGGGGTCAAGTCAAGGTTCAGGCACGGTTGGGTGTCGGTCAGAAGCAATCAAGAAGACATCCGCCTGGACAGCCGGCACCGGACGACGCTTCGCGGGCTCTCCCAGATCAGCCCAGTCAATGTGGCCTCGTTCGATCCCTCCAACCGTTCGACCACGCGGTCGATTTGAGCGGTCAACGAGTCGGAATCCAACTTCCTCCAGATCACGCTGCGCGGCACGGGAAGAGAATTCCGAGCGGCTCACCCCAAGCGAATGAACCGGAATAACCGACGCCTCATCGGCGATGAAATCTCGCCGGGGCCCACTCGCAGCAACGAGCAGTTGACGCCACATAGACTGCTAACCGGCGCCTACAGGGCCCCACGACAACCCAACAAATGGTCCTGAACTGCAGGAATATCCTTGAGTCGGCAAACGCATGGCACCGGTGAATAGCGCACCGGCAAACACGCATCTATCATCCGGATCATGTCGCACGCGCAGTACGAACCCACGCCCCATGCTCCGCCACCGTGGCCGGCGCAGTCGCCTGCGCAGGGCCACAGGCCCTCGCGGGTGCTGCCGATTCTCGGTGTCGTGTTGGGGACGCTGGGGCTGATCGTGGGGATTGCCGCCTGGTTTCGTGCGGCGCCTTC
>CAISDL010000049.1 GCA_903884065.1 uncultured Actinomycetes bacterium
TCGCAGGAAGCCGAGTTCAGCGGCCTTCCTGATGGTGGTCTCGGCCTGGTCGACGGCGCGCGCGTCGTTGGTGGATTCGGACTGGAAGAGCCGCAGCATCTCGACGATCTGGTCGGTGGACAGCACCAGCCGGCCCTCCCCACCGGTCGTCTCGAACTCGACGAGCCGCTTGCGCAGCAGCACCAGCAGCAGGCTGACGTTGTAGGTCAGGGCGCGCCGGCGCACCAGGCGGGGCAGCGCCTCGTCGCCGTCCTCGGTTGGCCGGGAACGGAGGTAGGCGTAGCCCTCGGCGTCGTCGATGACGACGTCGATGCCGATGGTGGTGAAGTGGTCGCGGACGCCGCCGCCGAGGCGTTCCAGCGTGATCCAGGTGTCCTCGTCGGATTCCCGGTAGACGACGCCCTGCATCAGCCGGATGATCGCCGCGGCAACCCCGTGATCATTACTCACCGTCGTCGCACCGTTACTTTCGGCAGCCGAGCCCGCTTGGTGACGTCCGGATCGGCAGGGTCGGTGTACTCCAGCACCGTCTCGTCGGCGTCGTCCATCTCGATCATCAGATCCTCATCATCGAGGGCGAGATAGCCGACGATCTCAGCCGCGCCCTGCTCAATCGGGTGGATCGCGGTGATGTCGGACAGCAGCGCCGAGGAATTCTCCGGCAGCACCGCGCGCAGGATGTCGACCAGCCGGGTCTGGTCGATGAAGTTCTGGGTGAAGAGCAGTTCGGCGTCGACTTCCTCGGTGCCGGTGGGGATCTGACTCTCCACCGCCACGGCCGTCGGCGTCTGGTACAGCGGACGCTCGAACGGCAACGCGATCTCTATGCCCGACTGGTCGACCTCCAGGCCGAAACCCGGAGGGCTGCAGCGCAGTTCGAGCGCCGCACTTTCGACCGCGCGGACCAGAGTCAGCACCCGCCGGTTCTCCAGCCACACCTGGTCATCGAGGAAGCGGCGCAGTTGCTCGGAGATCTGCCGCACCGTGCGTTGCGCCCGGTCGGCGGCCTCGGACCAGTCGTTGTGGATGCCGCGGATCCGCCGGTCGGCTTCGATCGTGTCGAGGGCGGACACCTTGGCGAGCAGGTCTTTGAGCTCGTCCTGGCGCGCCTCGGACAGCAGGAAGTCGTAGAACGATTGGAAACTGCGGCCCTGATCCGAGCCGGCGATCTGCGAGCGGCTGCCGACCAGGTCGGCGAGCAGCTCGCCCTTGGACCCGTCCCAGGCGGCGATCTTCTCCCGGGCGGCGCGGTCCAGTCGGCGGAAGTTCTCCTCGACCTCCCGGAAGTCCGAGAGCAGTTCCCGCGCCGTCGTCGACAGTTGTTGGTAGCGGTCGCGGACCGCGGTCGCGTCGAGCACCGTGACGGTGCCGGACTCGACGGCGGCGATCTCAGCGTCGATCTCGTCACGGCGCCGTCGCAGTTCGGCCAGCCGAACCGCGGGCTCTTCTTCGGTACCGTGGACGATCTGGCGCAGCAGTTCGACAACGGTGTGCAGCCGGGACTCGGTTCCCACGAAGGCGCGGCCTTGAAGCGTCATGACCCAGGAGTAGGCCTTCTCGAACGCCGCGGTGACTTCGTAGTGAACCTCGTCGTCGCCGGGTGGATAGAACCGTCTCAAGTAGGCGGCCTCGGTGGTCGCCCAGTCCTCCAAGTAGGCGCGCGGCTCCTTGGGGAATCTCGGCTCGCCGCCGTCGGTGGGGATCTCGGCGTTCAA
>CAISDL010000050.1 GCA_903884065.1 uncultured Actinomycetes bacterium
GGCCAGACATCGGGCTGAGTACCGATCAGCGGTAGCGCGGCAGCAAGCCGAAGACCTGCTTGATGATCGTCATCACCCAGCCGCCGGCGTTGGGGCTGTGGAAGCGCGGCCAGTTCAGTTGGAAGCTGACCACCCACGCCTGTCCGGTCCGGTCCACCGCGTACCAGCTGAAGGTCAGGTCGCCGGGGAGGTTTCCCGCCTTGGCGCCGATGTAGGGCCACTCGGTGCGGTCCAGGTCGATGCCGGCTATCTCCGACATGATGTCGCGCACGGGTGCCGCCGGACCGACGGCGTTGTGCTGAAGTCGCGCGTGCACGCGGCAGATGTCCTCGGCAGTCCCGTACCACTCCGCTCCATAGGCCGATCCAGGGGAGTGGGTGCGTTGCGGATCCGGTTCGTACGGGCGGGAATTGGCTTGTTGCAGCAGGCTGCCGCGGTCGGCCGGCTGCGCCGATTTCCACTGCTCGCGGACGTCGGGATTTCCCCAGCCGATCGCGAAGATCTCCCGCATGGTCGGGAACGGGGTCATGCTGGCCGGGTCGTGGTGGCCGGCGGCGACGAGTGCCTGCTCGATCGCTGTGGTCCCCAGCCGGTCGATCAGCAGGTCGGTGGCCATGTTGTCACTTGTGGCGATCATCTTGCCGGCGGCCTGGCGCACGGTGATCCTCGAACCGGGCGGCAGTGAGTCGAACCCGGAGGAGCCGAGCTTCTTGGCCTCCGCGGTGATGGTGAGGAGATCGTTCCAGTGGACCCTGCCCGCCAGTACGGCCTCTTCCACGGCGAACAGCACGTAGGTCTTGAAAATCGAAGCGAGCGGAAGAGACTCTGCCGTGTTGGTGCCGGCGACCTTCTCGCAATTCCCGTTGTCGACCTTGGAGACCTGCCATGAATAGCGGGCACCCGTGCGGTTCAGCGCTGCATCGACGTCACCCCAGGAGTTGATCGCCGGCTTCTGGGTGTCGATCGTCATCCGGCTGACCATGGTCTGGTCGTTGGTGCGCAGTTCGATGTTCTGCTGCGCTCCGAATGAACTGATCAGGTGCAGCCGCGCCGAACCGGCGCCGATGTCCACCCCGGTCAACGTGTACGGGCGGTCCCACCAGAGCGAGTCCATGCTGGCCGTGATCTGGTCGACCATGTCGGGGGCGGCCAGGGTTGTGACGCTGTAGGTGCCGATAGGCCACTCGGAATTGAGCATGTCCACGACCTGCTGGGCGCGTACGCCCTGCGGTGTGTTGCGCTCGATCCGCACGCCGGCGTTGGCAGCGGGCGCGGGCGGTGGTGCGCAACTGGTGATCAGGCACGCGGCGACGACGCCGGTCCATGCCAGTGCCCGCCGGAGCGGCCGGCGGGCACTACTTCGTGGCGTCGGAGCGGGCAACGTCGAGCACAACCTCGAACTCGAGCAGTTGAGCACCGGTGGACACCGGGTTGGCGCGTTCTCCGGCATGCGCGGCGATCGCCGGCCCCGACACCCAGGCTTGGAAGTCCTCCTCGGAGGCCCACTGCGTGACGACGAAATAGCGATCCTCGCCCTTGACCGGACGGAGCAACTGGAACCCGAGGAACCCGGGCTGATTGTCGACGGCATGGGCCCGGTGGGCGAACCGCTTCTCCAGCTCCGGTCCGGCGCCCGGGGGCACCTCGATTGCGTTGATCTTGACCACGGCCATGGCCCCAAGGCTACCGTCCCACCCCCTGCGGCCGTCACCGCGCAAGATGGGAGCGTGACATCCGATTCGTTGACCCACCGGGGTGGTTCGGGAAACGCGATCGTGCTGGTGCACGGCCTGATGGGTCGGGGTACCACGTGGTCGCGGCAGCTGCCCTGGCTGACCCGCTTCGGATCGGTGTACACCTACGACGCACCCTGGCATCGCGGCCGCGAGGTCGACGACACCGCACCGATCAGCACGGAGCGCTTCGTCGAGCAGTTGGGCGCAGCCGTCGAGTCCCTCGGTCGGCCCGCTGTCCTGATCGGCCACTCGATGGGCGGCCTGCACTCGTGGTGTCTGGCCGCTGAGCGCCCAGAGTTGGTCAGCGCGCTGGTGGTCGAGGACATGGCCGCGGACTTCGTCGGCGGGACCACCGGTGCGTGGGAACCATGGCTGCACTCCCTGCCCGGCGAATTCTCCTCCGCGGAAGCCATTTTCGCTGCATTCGGAGAGGTCGCCGGCCGGTACTTCCTGGAGGCGTTCGATCGGACGCCGACCGGTTGGCGCCTGCACGGCAAGCCGGCGACGTGGATCGACATCGCGGCCGAATGGGGTCTGCGGGACTTCTGGTCCCCGTGGCGCGCAGTGCGGGCGCCGGTGCTGCTGATCGAGGCGGGCGACACGGTGACTCCGCCGGGCCAGATGCAGCGGATGGCGGAGATCGCCGGTGAGCGCGCCACCTATGTGCGCGTACCCGGCGCGGGCCATCTGGTTCACGACGATGCACCCCAGGCGTATCGCGAAGCAGTGGAGCCCTTTCTCGCCGGCCTGGCTTAGTCGCCCTCGGGTGGTGATGCTCGGCTCCTCCTCCGGCCCGGGGGGCCGGCATCGTCGCCCTCGGGTGGTGTTGCTCGGCTCCTCCTCCGGCCCGGGGGGCCGGCATCGTCGCCCTCGGGTGGTGTTGCTCGGCTCCTCCTCCGGCCCGGGGGGCCGGCATCGTCGCCCTCGCCGGCCAGGGCGAATCGGCCGTCGGCCGTCTGCTCCACCAACCCGTCGACGAGCAGGGAATCCAGGGCGCGGTCGCGCTGCGCGGTGTCGGTCAACCACACGACATCGAGTTGTGCCCGCTCGACCGGAATCGCACTGCCCCGCAGCACATCGAGCAGCTTCCCCCGAACCTGCCGGTCGGTACCGGCGTACCGCTGCACCGGTCGCGCCGCCCCGTCGCCGGCGGGGAAACCGGCGGCCCGCCATGCGCACACACTGAGTGGGCAGGCCCCACACTTCGGTGAGCGTGCGGTGCAGATCGTCGCACCCAGTTCCATCAGCGCCGCGGAGAACACCGGCGCTGTCTCGTCTTCGGGCAGCAGGGCGTCGACGTCGGCGTGGTCGCGCACCGCCGATGCGCTCGCGGCGTCGGCGCGCCCGTGCACAGCGCGCGCGACGACCCGGCGCACGTTGGTGTCCACCACGGGAACCCGTTTGTCATAGGCGAAGCAGGCGACCGCACGCGCGGTGTATGCGCCGATGCCCGGCAGGCCCAACAGGGTGTCGACGTCGTCGGGGACGACATCGCCGTGCTCGGCGGCGATCACCGCGGCGCACTCGTGGAGTCGCTTCGCCCGGCGCGGGTATCCCAGCTTGCCCCACGCCCGCAGCACGTCCGCGGCACCGGCCGCGGCCGTCGTCGACGGCGTCGGCCAGCGCGCCACCCAGTCCACCCAGATCGGCGCCACTCGGGCGACCGGCGTCTGCTGCAGCATGAACTCGCTGACCAGAATCTGCCATGCGGTCACGCCGGGGGCCCGCCATGGCAGATCCCGTCGGGCACGGCTGTACCACTGCAGAAGTTCCGAAGCAGGGATGCTCATCGTCGGTCCGTCTTCGCGGCAGTGCACAATACGGTCTATGGCGAACACCACTCCCGCCCAAGCATGGATGGCACTCAAGGAGGGTAACGAGCGGTTCGTCGCCGGATCCCCGGAGCATCCCAGCCAGAGCATCGCGCACCGCGCGAGTCTCGCTGTCGCTCAACGACCGACGGCGGTGGTGTTCGGATGTGCCGACAGCCGCGTCGCCGCGGAGATCATCTTCGATCAGGGCCTCGGCGACATGTTCGTCGTCCGCACCGCCGGCCACGTCATCGATTCGGCTGTTCTGGGATCCATCGAATACGCCGTCACCGTGCTCGACGTGCCGTTGATCGTCGTGCTGGGCCATGACAGCTGCGGGGCGGTGGAGGCCACCCTCGAGGCCCTGGACGGAGGCAAAGTGCCCGGCGGATTCGTGCGCGACGTGATCGAACGCGTCACGCCGTCGATCATGCTGGGGCGGCGTGAAGGCCTGACCCGGGTGGACGAATTCGAGGCCCGGCACGTCGTTGAGACCGGTGCCCAGCTACTGGGGAGGTCAGTCGCGATCGCCGACCGGATCAAGACTGGCGAACTGGCGATCGTCGGGGTCACCTACCGGCTGGCCGACGGCCGGACGGTGTTGCGCGAGCATCTCGGACACATCGGGGAGTAGACCCGCGAATCCGGCCAACACGGCGACACGCCGGGCAGGGTCGGACGGGTTGCGATGACCTGCCCTTATCGTGGAAACGTGCTGGACCTTGAACCGCATGGCCCCCTGCCCTCCCAGGTCTACTGGCGGCGCCGGGGCTTGGCTCTCGGCATCGCGCTGCTTGCCGTCGCGTTGGTCGCCGGGGTCGCGTACGCGATCTTCGGTGGGTCGGGATCGGCGAAGAACACCGCCAAGCCCGAGACCACACAGACTCCGCAGCCGGAGAACAAAACGCCCGTCGTCCCGCCGGCCGAATCCAGCCCCGAGCCGACGCCCACCCCCACGTCAGCGGTCCAGCCGCCGCCGGTACTGCAAGCAGGCGACGACTGCCCCGACTCGAACTTGGCGATCAAGGGTGTCGCGAACGCCCCGCAGTACGTGATCGGCGATCAGCCGAAGTTCACGATGGTCGTCACCAACATCGGTTTGGTGGCGTGCAAACGCGATGTCGGCGCCGCCGTCCTCGCCGCCTACGTGTACTCCC
>CAISDL010000051.1 GCA_903884065.1 uncultured Actinomycetes bacterium
ATCAAGGTGATGTCACCGGCCTCGATCGCGGCGTCGGTACCGGTGCCCATCGCCATGCCGATGTCGGCGGTGGCCAGGGCCACCGAGTCGTTGACGCCGTCACCGACCATCGCAACGCGTCGGCCCTTGGCCTGCAACGCCGCGATGGCGTCGGCCTTCTGGGACGGCAGCACCCCGGCGATGACGTCCTCCGGTGCAATCCCGACCTCGGCGGCGACCCGGGACGCGACGGCCTGGTTGTCGCCGGTCAGCAGCATCGGCGTGATGCCCATGGCCTTCAACTCGGCGATCGCCTCGGCACTGGTGGGCTTGACGGCGTCGGCCAGGCGGATCACCCCGCGCTGCCGGCCCTCCCAGCTGACCGCCACACTGGTGCGCCCGTCGTCGTCGGAGGCGCGGGCCACCCGGACCGCCAGCCCGTCGACCACGCCCCGCACCCCGGTGCCGGGCTCATTGACGAAGTCGGTCACCGCCGCGACGCTCAGTCCGCGTTCCCTGGCCTCGGCGACGACGGCCGCCGCCACCGGATGCTCGGATGCCGATTCCACCGCGGCCGCAAGGGCCAACACTGCGGCGGGGTCCTCCCCCGGCTCGGCCTGCACGTCCCCAACGGTCATCGCTCCGGTGGTCACCGTGCCGGTCTTGTCCAGGACGACGGTGTCGATGCCGCTGACCGTCTCGAGCACCTGAGGTTCCTTGATCAGCACGCCCAACTGCGCACCGCGTCCGGTACCCACCAGGATGGCCGTCGGAGTGGCCAGACCCAGCGCGCAGGGGCAGGCGATGATCAGCACCGCCACGGCGGCGGTGAAGGCGGCAGCGGCCGTGTGCCCGGTCAGCAGCCACCCCGCCAGGGTCAGCGCGGCGATGACCAGCACGACGGGCACGAACACCGCCGAGACGCGGTCGGCCAGTCGCTGGATCGAGGCCTTGCCGCTTTGGGCGTCGGCCACCATCCGGGCCATCCTGGCCAGCTGGGTGTCGGCGCCAACCTTGCTGGCGCGCACCAGAATCCGGCCGTAAGTGTTGACCGCTCCGCCGAGCACCTCGTCCCCGGCACCGACGTCGACCGGAACCGACTCGCCGGTCATGGCCGAACTGTCGAGGGCAGATGCGCCGTCGACCACCACGCCGTCGGTGGCGACCCGCTCGCCGGGGCGCACGACGATCACGTCACCCACCGAGAGGTCGGCTGCCGGAATCGTCACTTCGGCGCCGTCGCGCACCACGGTGGCGTCCTTGGCGCCCAGCGACAGCAGCGCCCGCAGCGCTGAACCCGCCGAGCGCTTGGCCTTCGCCTCGGCGTAGCGGCCGGCCAGCAGGAACACCGTCACCGCAGCAGCCACTTCGAAATACACATGGCCGACGGCCTGACCGTGTCCCGATCCGTGCCCGCCGATCCCGGTCACCAGAACGAGCAGCGACCAGAAGTAGGCGGACAGCGTGCCCAGCGACACCAGGGTGTCCATGGTGGAACTTCCGTGGCGGGCGCTGTTGAGCGCCGCCCTATGGAACGGGTAGCCGCCCCAGAACACGATCGGAGTGGCCAGTGCCAGCACCACCCATTGCCAGCCGGGGAACTGCCAGGCCATCACCATCGACAGCGCGAGCACCGGGACGGCCAGTAACGCCGAGCCGATGAGCCTCGGCCGCAGTTGCTCCTCGGGCAGGTCGTGGGACATGTGGTCGTCGTGAGCGCCGTGATGAGCGTGGTCGATCACCGCGGCGTGGTAGCCGCTGGCCTCGACGGCGTGCACCAGATCCTCGGTGCTCACCTGGTGATTGTGTTCGACGTGGGCCTGTTCGACGGCGAAGTTCACCGACGCGTGCACCCCGTTGAGCTTGTTGAGGCTGCCCTCGATCCGGGCCGCGCAGGAGGCGCAACTCATCCCGCTCAGTTTGAGATCCGTCGTCGTCATACCGACGAATATACCCCTAGGGGGTATAGGTATCAATAGCTGTTGCGCGGCGGTTGCGACGCAGCCCGGTCACCGCGAGGACGGCAAACACGCCGGCCGCCGTCGCCAACAGCCAGGCCAGCATCATCAAGGGCGGGTCGTATACCACCGAAACAGTGCCGGGCTGGCCCTCGGTGACCGGCGCGACCTCGACCCAACTGCGGACGTGCGACCAGCACACCGCGGCACCGGCCACTGCCGCGACCGCAAGGATCAGTTGCACGACGTGCTTGGCGCCGGTCACGGCTGCCGGGCCTGCACCAGTCGAGTCAGCTCGGCCCGCAGCACGTCGGGGTGACGTGCCCAGGCCTGGACGAACCGGCCACCGGTGAGTCGCAGACCGACCGGGGTGCGGCTGCGCGGCACCCCGGACAATTCACCGAGGGCACGGGCGGTCTGCCACTGCTCCAACGGTCCTGTCGCGTTGACCCCGAGGGTTCGGCCCTGCCACTTTTCCATGAACCCGGCGGCCTTCACGGTGTTCTCCGGTTCGGGGTAGACGGCCACGATCTCGGCGAGCGGCAACACCTCGGTACCCTCGCGCAGCGACGCCTCGGTCAGTTCCACGCTGGTGTGAATGCGGCCGGCCTTGATCTGCACCGCGAGCATCCCGCTCACCACGACGAGGAAGAGCGCCGGGACGAACGGCTGGAAGCCCATGCCCGCCCTGAACTGGACGAGCATCATCGTCAATCCGGCCACTGGACCGGCCAGCAGCCAATACCAACTGGCGCCGGCCTCGACGTACACCGGCGCCGAAGCGTGGGGTTCGGTGTCATCCATGGGTGCACCACTCCACGACGCTGGGTCGGCTCAGCAGCAGCGCGCCGGCCACGATGGGCACCAGGCTGAGTAACGCCAGAATGTGGGTGCCGGCGAACACCGCCGCCATACCGACCAGGACGACGATCGTCAGCCCCAACGTCATGGCCGCCCGGCGGAATCGGGGGTCGCCATCGCGGGCACGCACCGCGAATGCCGCAAGCGCGGCCGCCGCAACGCCGAACAGGATTCCCGCACCCCGGTAAAGCCGGGAATAGCTGCGCAGGGCGTCGTCGGACACCGTCGACGGGGCTGCCTGCCGCAGTGCGTCGAAGGTGACCGTCGCTGCCATCAGACCGCCCGCCATCAACAGCACGGCGCCCACCACCAGCGCCCAGAAGGCGGCGGTGACGGCGGCGGGTCGGGGATCGGCGGCGCTCATGGTGCGGCCAGCCTATCTCGCCCGCGTTGCGACGACGCCGCCAGCGAAGCGGCGGCCGAGGAGCAGCGCCAAAGGGCCTAGCTGTCGAAGAACTTGTTGGAATCCTGCCGGTGCAGCAGGAAAATCCCGCCGCCGATGAGGACCACGCCGATGATTCCCGTGACCGCGTAGATCACCGCGGGCAGTGCCGGGCGTTGGGTCCCGAACAGGCTGGCCGCCGTGTACAAAATGGTGGCCACGCCGCCGGCGGTCAGCAGGGTGCGGGCCCAGCGGTACCCGGACCGCATCAGCACGATGAAGGTGAGCACCACCGCGCCGATGATGGTGGCCAGCAGTGCGGTGGTCACGAGCACGTTCGGCGAATCGGTGGCCCGCGACACCACATACCCGTCGGCGAACTGGCCGATCACCATGAGCGGCACCGCGGCCAGCCAGAGCCAGAACCCGGTGTCGACGTCGGCGGGGCGTGACGGCTTTGCGGGGGGTGGCGTCGGCGGCTGTCCCGGCGGCCAGGCCGGTGGTTGTGGGTTCATGTCAGCCAACCCGCGGCCTGCGCGGCCCAGTAGGTCAGCACGATGTCGGCACCCGCCCGGCGTATGGAGGTCAGCGACTCGAGCGCGGCGGCGCGGCCGTCCACCCACCCGTGCGCCGCGGCGGCGCTGATCATCGCGTACTCCCCCGACACCTGATAGGCCGCCACCGGCACCGGCGACATCTCCGCGGCCGCGGCCACGACGTCGAGGTAGGACATCGCCGGCTTGACCATCACGATGTCGGCGCCCTCGTCGATGTCGAGGGCGATCTCGCGCAGCGCCTCGCGGGCGTTTCCGCTGTCCTGCTGGTAGGTGCGGCGGTCGCCGGTCAGGCTGGAACCCACCGCGTCACGGAACGGGCCGTAGAACGCCGAGGCGAACTTTGCCGCGTAGGCCAGAATCGCGACACGGGTGTACCCGGCGGCGTCCAGCCCATCACGGATGGCAGCCACCTGGCCGTCCATCATGCCGCTGGGGCCGACGACATGGGCACCCGATTCGGCCTGCGCCACAGCCAATTTCACGTACTGAGCATTGGTCGCGTCGTTATCGACCCGGCCGGATGCATCCAACACCCCGCAGTGACCGTGGTCGGTGAACTCATCGAGGCAGGTGTCGGCCATCAACACCGTCGAGTCGCCCAGATCCTTCGCGAGGTCACGAAGGGCCGCGTTGAGGATCCCGTCGCAATCCACGCCGCAGGATCCGCCGGCGTCCTTGTCGGCGTCACTGGGCACACCGAAGATCATCAGACCCCCGACACCGGCCGATACCGCGTCCGCCGCCGCGCGGCGAAGCGAGTCGCGGGTGTGCTGCACGACACCGGGCATCGAGACGATGGGCCGGGGCACGTCGATGCCGTCGGCCACGAACATGGGCAACACGAGGTGCCTTGGCTCCAGAGAGGTTTCGGCTACCAAGCGGCGCAGCGCCGGAGTGCAGCGCAACCGTCGTGGCCGCTGCCTGGGAAATGACACGGCGGGCTCGCTCAGATAGTCCGGTGGCGGCCCGCTGCGCCCGGCTTCGCCGCGCTTGCGACCGCCACTAACGCCGCCGGCTCTTCTTGCGCGGCGGCGGAAGCGCACCTTCGGAGCGCAACCGGGCCGCATGCTCGGCCAGCGCATCCACCAGTGGGCCCACCGCGGCCGTCTCGGGCTGCACATCCACCCGCAGGCCGAACTCGGCCGCCGTCTCGGCGGTCTTGGGGCCGATGCAGGCCACGATGGTGCGTGCGTGCGGCTTACCCGCGATGCCGACCAGATTGCGCACCGTGGAACTGGAGGTGAAGCAGACCGCGTCGAAGCCGCCCGTCTTGATCATCTCGCGGGTCTCCGCGGCGGGCGGTGCGGCACGCACAGTGCGATATGCGGTGACGTCCTCGATCTCCCACCCGCGTTCACGCAGACCTTCGGCGAGGGTCTCGGTGGCGATGTCGGCGCGCGGCAGCAGCACCCGGTTCACCGGATCGAAAATGCTGTCGTACTCGGGGAATTCGTCAAGCAGGCCCAGCGAGGACTGCTCGCCGGAGGGCACGAGTTCCGGGCTGATCCCGAACGCGCGCACCCGGTCAGCGGTCGCCTCGCCCACGCAGGCGATCTTGACTCCGGAGAACGCGCGGGCGTCAAGACCGAACTCCGCGAATTTCTCCCACACGGCTCGCACCGCGTTGGTGGAGGTGAACACCACCCACTGGTAGCGGCCGTCGACCAGACCCTTGACGGCCCGCTCCATCTGGGCCGGGCTGCGCGGCGGCTCGACCGCGATGGTCGGGACCTCGATGGGCAGGGCGCCGTGGGCGATCAGCCGATCGCTCATGTCGCCGGCCTGCTCTTTGGTGCGCGGCACCAGAACGGTCCAACCGTAGAGCGCGCGACTCTCCCACCAGTTCAGTTTGGAGCGCTGGGTCACTGTCCGTCCGACGGTCACCACCAACTGGCCGGCCAGCGGACCCGCGGCGTCGCCGGACCCCAGCGGCGTCCGGTCGGTCAGGCCCTGCAAGGTGGACTCCACCGAGCGCTGCGCGCAGGTGGTCCCCTGGGCGGTCACGACGCACGGCGTGTTGTCGGACAGACCGAAATCGATCAGCGACCGGGCGGCGTCGGCCAGGTGGGAGGCGGTGGCGGTCAGGATCAGCGGACCCGGGGCCGCGGCCAGCGCCGCCCAGTCCACCTCGCCGCGCACGTCGGCCACGGTGTGGGTGGATCCCAGGGGAAGTCCCGCGTAGGTGGGCACCGCGACGGTGGCCGGCAGCCCGGGCACGATCTCGAACGACAACTGGCTCTTGGAGACGACCATCACCTCGGAGTTGACCGCGTCCACCGACAGCGGATCCCCGGCAACCAGTCGGACCACGTCAACGCCGGACTTGGCCTCGGCCACCAGGATCTTGGCCACTTCGGCCGGCTCACCGAGCGCGGGCCGGATGTCGGGGCCTGCGGAGACCGACTGCGGCACACTCTGGTCTTCGCCCGCGACGGGATCGCTCTGCGGAACCGGGCCGACGGCCGGCGGAAGATCGATACCGACCATGTCGAGCACCGCTTGCGGCACATCGGGATCGGTGAACACGCACGTGGCGCTGCCCAACACGGTCCGGGCACGCATCGTCAGCAGGTTGGGGTCACCGGGACCCGAGCCCACGAACGTGATGTGTCCCGGCTTCGCCTTGCGTCCCCGCCCGGTCACGTGACCAGTCATTCTGTCTCCACTCTTCCCGCCTTCGCGGGGGTCTCCGCTCCTCCGCCACCGGCGGGGTCCTCGCGCCCGTTCGACATCACCTCGCGCGCACCCAGTTCGATCAACTCCGCGGCCACCGCGAGCCCAAGCTCCGCGGGCCGGTCGGGGTCGCCGATACCGGACGCACGGATCACGTCGGATCCGTCTGTCGCCGCCACGCAGGCGCGTAGCGACAGCTCCTCGAAGACGCGGCCGTCGTCATCGATGGACTCGACCACTTCAGCGATCGCGCCCACCGGTGCGGAGCAACCCGCCTCCAAGTCAGCGAGCAGGATTCGCTCCGCGGTGACCGCGGCGCGGGTGTCGGGGTCATCCAACTCCGCCAACAGCGCCACGAGCTCGGTGTCGCCTGCGCGGCATTCCACCGCGAGCGCACCCTGAGCCGGCGCTGGCAACATCTGCACCGGCTCCAGCGTCTCGGTGACATCGCCGAGTCGTCCGATACGGGCCAAGCCCGCCCGGGCGACCACGATGGCGTCGAGATCACCGCTACTTACCCTGTTCAACCTGGTGTCTCGGTTGCCTCGGAGGGGGCGGATTTCCAAACCGAGACCCAGTGCTCTAAGCTGCGCCGCCCGCCGGACAGACGACGTGCCGATCACCGATCCGGTCGGCAATTCCCCCAGTACAAGGCCGTCGCGGGCCACCAGGGCGTCGCGCGGATCAGCGCGCGGCGGAATGGCGGCGATGACGAATCGCTCGTCGGCCGCAGTCGGCAGGTCCTTGTAGGAGTGCACGGCCATGTCCACCCGGCCGTCGGCGATCGCCTCGCGCAGGGCGGCGGTGAACACTCCGACGCCGATCTCGGCGACCGGCTTGGCCGACCGGTCACCCTCGGTGCTGATGATGACCAACTCGGCCGCCCGGCCGCGGGCGATCAATTCGTCGCGGATGGTGCCGGCCTGAGTAGTGGCCAGCAGGCTGCCCCGGGTGCCGATGCGGATCACCGCATCGTTGGCGTTGGTCAACCTCGGCTACTCGGCGCGATCAGGCTGGCGCGACGGCGACCCGCCGTCGGATTCCATTGCCGGCAAGCTGATTTCACCCGCGGCCACCGCGTCCACCGCGTGCGGGTCGAGTTCGAAAAGTTCCCTCAGTGCCTGGGCATATGTATCGGCTCCCGGCGCACCGGCCAATTGCTTGACCCGGACGGTGGGGGCGTGCAGCAACTTGTCGACCACTCTGCGCACGGTTCGGGCGACCTCCGCACGCTCGACCGCGTCCAGGTTCGGCAGCCGGTTCTCCAGGCGCAACAGTTCGGTCTCCACCAGGTCGGCGGCGCGCTGTCGCAGGGCGGTGACGGTGGGTGCCACCTCGGCCATCCGCTGGCTGGCCAGGTAGGCGGCGACCTCGGCGGCGACGATGTGCCGGGCGGCGTCGGCGTCGGCGGCGGCCGCGCGGGCCGAGGGCTCGCGCTGCACCCTCTCCATGTCGACCACCGACACCCCGGGCAACCCGGCGACCGCGGGGTCGATATCGCGCGGCATGCCCAGGTCGCACATCACCAGCGGTTCGGCGAGTTCGTCGCGCTGCGCGGCGGCCAGTGCGTGGTGCACGTCGGCCAGCGTCACCACCGGCCGCACCGCACCGGTACAGCTGACCACCAGGTCGGCGCCGACGATTGCGGCGGGAAGATCGTCGAGCGTCATCGCCCGAGCGGCCACGCCCTGCTCGGCGATGATCTCGGCCAATCGCTGCGCCCGCGGCAGCGAGCGGTTGACGACGTTGATCTGGCCGATCCCGGCCCGGATGAGGTGCGCGGCGGTCAGGCTGCCCATCGAGCCGGCGCCGATCACGGTGGCGGTCCGCCCGGCCAGCGCGGTATAAGACGGCCCCCGCTCGGGGCGATACAGCCGCTCCGCCGCGACATGTAGTGCGACCGACACGACGCTGCCGCCGGCGGCGTCGATGGAGGTCTCGCTGTGCACCCGTTTGCCCACCGACAGCGCGCGCTGCGACAGGTCGTGCAGGATGCGCCCGACGGTCCGGTTGGTCTCCGCGTTCGCATACGCGCGCCGCACCTGTCCGAGGACCTGCTGCTCCCCCACCACCGCGCTGTCGAGGCCGCTGGCCACCGCGAACAGGTGCTCGACGGCGGCCTCGCTGTAGCGGACGTAGGCGTGTTTGGTCAGGTCGCCCAGTGACAGGCCGGAATGGTCGGCGAGCACCTGACCGATCGCCTGCAGGCCCCCGTGGAACGCTTCGACCACGGCGTATACCTCGACCCGGTTGCAGGTCGAGAGGATCATGGCCTCGGTCACGAGCGACGACTGCAGCAACTGCTGGACCAGCTTGATCTGGTCGGGCTCGTCGGTGGAGAGCTGCTCGAGGACGGAGACCGGAGCGCTGCGGTGGGACACACCGAACAACAGGACGCTCACGGCACGATCACCTGGCCTGCTCCCTTGCGTGACGGATGCTCCGGATTCAGCTGTGCTCCGGGAGGGAAAACTACTCGCAAAGGTAGTAGATCCGCAGCTTGACGGCCAAATCCCGACCCCGGACGACGATCAAGCGGCGACGAAGGAGCCGCGATGAGGAGGCCGGCAATCCCGACGCCGGACGACGATCAAGCGGCGACGAAGGAGCCGCGCTGAGGAGGCCGGCAATCCCGACGCCGTTCACCGGTTCGCGATGTCGGACCGCAAGCGGTCCTCGTCGACGTCCCAGTAGCTGTGCTCGCGACCGTCGAGCAGCACGACCGGGAGTCGGTCGCCGAACTCCGCCCGCAGCGCGCCGTCGCCGGCGGCCGCGGCCGCGTCGACGTCGGTACTCGACAGGTCGAAACCCAGTTCGTCGGCCAATTCGGCCAGCCGCCCGTGGACGCGCTCGCAGATGCCGCATCCGGCGCGGGTGAGCAATTCGACATGTGCCCGGTTCATCGCCGGTTAGTGTCGCACCCCTCGATAGGGTGGGAGCGTGGGTTCCGACGATGAACTGCCGGGCGACGATGAACTGCCGGGCGACGAGGCCGCATCGGCCAGCGCGCAGCGCGCGGTCGACGGTCTGGCGGCCGAACCGGTCGGCGCCGTCGCCCGCGATCTGACCGCGGCGGCGTTCTTCGACGTCGACAACACACTGGTGCAGGGTTCGTCACTGGTGCATTTCGGCCGCGGCCTGGCCGCCCGCAAGTACTTCCGCTACAGCGAGGTGTGGAAGTTCATCTACGCGCAGGCCAAGTTCCAGCTGACCGGCCGGGAGAACAGCGAGGACGTCGCCGAGGGCCGCCGCAAGGCGCTGGCCTTCATCGAGGGGCGCACGACCTCCGAACTGAGTGCACTGGGCGAGGAGATCTACGACGAGATCATCGCCGACAAGATCTGGTCGGGCACGCGGGCGCTGGCCCAGATGCACCTCGACGCCGGCCAGCAGGTGTGGCTGGTCACCGCGACGCCCTACGAACTGGCCGAGGTCATCGCCAGGAGACTGGGCCTGACGGGCGCGATGGGCACGGTCGCGGAGTCGGTCGACGGGGTGTTCACCGGCCGGCTGGTCGGCGACATCCTGCACGGGCTGGGCAAGGCGCACGCCGTGCGCGCCCTCGCCGTGCGGGAGGGCCTGAACCTCAAGCGCTGCACGGCCTACTCCGACAGCGTCAACGACGTCCCGATGCTGTCCCTGGTGGGCACCGCCGTCGCGATCAACCCCGATGCCGACCTTCGCGAGCTGGCCCGTGAAAAGGGCTGGGAAATCAGGGACTTCCGCACCGCCCGCAAGGCGGCCAAGATCGGAGTCCCGTCGGCGCTGGCGATCGGGGCGGTCGGCGGGGCGGTGGCTGCGGCCGTCTCGCGGCGTCACGAGCACGACTAACGCCCCCATCGCCCTTGCTAAGCTCGGCCAATGTCCTTTGCCAGCGACATCATCGGAACCCACTACCGCTACCCCGACTACTACCTGGTCGGGCGCGAGAAGATTCGTGAGTACGCCAAGGCCATCCAGTCCGACGACCCACTGCACTACAGCGTGGAGGCCGCTCAGGCCGCCGGCTACCCCAACGTCGTCGCGCCGCTGACGTTCATCGCCATTCCCGGGCGTCAGGTTCAGCTCGACATATTCCGCAACTTCGACGTCGGCATCAATCTCGCCCGGGTGATCCACCGCGACCAGAAGATCACCTACCACCGGCCCATCTGCGCCGGCGACAAGCTGTATTTCGACTCCTGGCTGGAATCGGTCGTGGAGTCATTCGGAGCCGTCATCAGCACGCTGCGCACCGAGGTCACCGACCAGGACGGCAAGCCGGTGATGACCACCCTGGTCACGATGTTCGGCGAATCGGCCGGTTCCGAAGAGGACAACGCCCAGGTCGCCGCGATCGCTGCCGCGGCACTCGGCCGGCAGCGTTAGCCCAGGAACATATTGCGCCGCTGGCTCAACAAGCCGAACAGCGTCTGCTGGATGGTCTCGCGCACCTGGTCGGTGAGTTCGAAGGTGACCATCGGGTCGTCGGCGGCGTGCTCGTCGTAGCCGCTGGTGTCGATCGGTGCGCCAAAGGCGATGTGCCACTTGGACGGAAGCGGCATCAGACCGGCCGGACCGGCAAACGGGAACAGCGGCGTGATCGGGAAGTACGGCACCCCGAGCACCCGGGCCAGGAGTTTGACGTCGGCCAGCATCGGGTAGATCTCCTCGGACCCGACGATCGAGCACGGAATGATCGGCGCCTTGGCGCGCAGCGCCGCCGAGACGAAGCCGCCCCGACCGAAGCGCTGCAGCTTGTAGCGGTCCCGGAACGGCTTGCCCAGGCCTTTGTACCCCTCCGGGAACACGGCGGTCAGTTCACCACCGGACAACAACCGGTTGGCGTCGGTCGAGCAGGCCATGGTGTGGCCCGCCTTGCGGGCGATCGGTCCGAACACCGGCATGTCGAAAGCCATATCGGCCACCAGCAGGCGCAGGTTGCGGTGCGCGGGATGATGGTCGCGCACCGCGACGGACAGCATCGGCCCATCGAACGGCAACGTGCCCGCGTGGTTGGCCACCACCAGGCCGGCCCCGGTGGCGGGTAGGTTCTCGATACCGCTGACCTCGACCCGGAACCACTTGTCGTAGAAGAACCTCAGCGCGGGCAGTACGACGGCGTCGTTGTATTCGGGGTCGAAACCGAACTCGTCGACGGCGTACTCCCCGGTCAACCGGTTACGCAGGAAGTCTGCCAGTCCGGCGATGCGACTGACGAGATCGCTGGGCTCCGGATCGCCGGCGCGGCGCTGGTCGAACTCCCGGATGACGGCCTCGATGTCCTCGGTCTGGTCCGGCATCGGCGTAGCCGAGGGATGCCGCCGCGCCGAGCTGACCCGTTGGGCACGACCGGAATCGGCATGTAGGGGAATGACTTTCGCCTTCTCACCAGCCACGCCTAGACCCCCAGCCTCTCCATCACGCCACCCCACCGCTGCACCAGAGCGAGCGCGCGGCCTTCCGCTGAGCGTACCCAGCCCGGGTCGACGATGGGCGTCAGGCCCCGGCCCCGGACGAAGTCGTCGAATGCTTCCAGGGTGGTCCACTTGGGCTCGAAGCCCAGCTCGGCGCGCATCCGGGTGGTGTCCATCACGCGGCCGTAGCTGAGGTAGTCGAGCTGGTCGCGGTTGAGCTCGCTGTTCATCGTGGCCTTACGCACCGAGTCCACCGCCCGCACGCCGAAGGTCGGCACGGCCAGTGGCAACCGGCCGGCCCGGCGGATGGCCTGGGACATCGTGATGATGCCGTCGGCGCCGATGTTGAACGTCCCGGCCCGGCCGGCCATGGTGGCCCGTTCCAGGGCGCCGAGGGCGTCCTGTTCGTGCAACAGTTGAAGCCGGGGATCGCGACCGAAGACCGTGGGCACCACCGGCCCGGACAGATAGCGGGCCAGCGCGGTGTCCATGGCCGGGCCGATCATGTTGGCCAACCGCAGGATGGTGACCGAGATGTCGGGCCGGCGCCGTCCCAGCCCGCGGGCGTAGCCCTCGATATCGATGCTGTCCCGGGCGAAGCCCTCGCCCGGTGGGCGGCGGCTACTGCTGTCCTCGGTGAACACCACCGGGTCGAACGGATGCGAGCCGTAGACCTCCGAGGTGGACTTCAGGATGACCCGCCGCACCGTCGGCGCCTTCTGGCAGGCGGCGAACAGTTGCATCGCACCCATCACGTTGAGTTCTTTGAGGGTGGCACGACCGCCGGACCGCGGCGCATACGAGGCGGCCGCTGCGTGTACCACCGTGTCGACGTCGCTGTTTCGGATCACCTTGGCGATAAAGGGATTCCGGATGTCGGCACGGACGAACTCCGCACGTCCCATCCGCCGCTGCAGGTCCTTGCTCGGGGCGATCGCATCGACGGCGATGACCTTGTTGATGAGCGGATTCTGCGCCAACCGGGCCGTCAGATAGGCGCCCAGGAAGCGACACGCGCCGGTGACCAGCACGACCTTCGGGTAGTGCGGCACCTCGGTGCCGAGCCGTCCGGTGTCCATGCGCTAGAGCCTATCGGCGATCGCGCCGACCGGCACGACGGCACGGACGGCGGCGCGAACCGGAATCGGTTACTTACCGAGTTTTCTGCGCTGGACCCGGGTGCGACGCAGCAGCTTGCGATGCTTCTTCTTGGACATGCGCTTGCGCCGCTTCTTGATGACTGAACCCATGAACTCCGCTACCTCAGAACCAAAGCGCCCGTCTTCGGGCTGCCTGTATCGGAGTCACACCTTACCCAAGCGGACACCCACACCGTTAACCGGCTGTCCACACTGGCAGCGTTTCTCCTCGCGCCCGGGGGCGCGAATCGTCACCCGGCGTCGAAGTAGGACGTCTCCAGGAGGTCGTGGACGGCCTTCGCGTGCACCCGGAACGAGCGGCCCACCCGGACCGCCGGCAGTTCGCCGTTGTGGACGAGCCGGTAGACCGTCATCTTGCTCACCCGCATCAACGCTGCCACCTCGGCAACGGTGAGGAACTGAGTTCGAGTGAGCGGCTGGCCTTCGTTCGAACCGGCGTCCCGCACCGATTTCCCGGCGGCGGAATCCCGCGCCGAGGGCCCGTTCATAGACGTCATCGCAACCCATTCCCGTCAGGCACGGGCAGTTCCAGCGGCTTCCCCACCGCTGGCACCGACCCACGCATACACGAGGAGAATAGCGTGGCCAATGGGGTTACTGCGACGGGTGTTTGTTAATCCGCCAGAGAATTCTAAAACTACTCCGGTGTAATTCCGAGCTGCTCAGAGCGGGTTTTCGCGGCCTCGACGGCAGCGGCGACCGCCGCCCGCAACCCGCCGCGCTCCAGTTCGCGCAGGCCAGCCGCGGTGGTGCCGCCCGGCGAGGTCACCAAAGCCCGCAATTCGGCCGCTGCGGTGTCCGGCCCGCCGGCCGAAACGCCGCCGCCGGCGTCGCGGCGGTCCAGCAGCATCGCGGCCGACCCAGCCATGGTCTGCACCGCCAGATCGGTGGCCACGACCCGGGTCAGCCCGGCCGCCACCCCGGCGTCGACGAGGGCTTCCACGAACAGGAAGAAGTAGGCCGGGCCCGACCCCGACAACGCCGTCACGGCGTCGATCTGGCTCTCCGGAACCGTCAGCGCCAGTCCGACACTCGTGAACAACTCAGCGGCCTGGGCGAGGTGCTCGGCGGTGGCGAACCGTCCGGCAGCCAGCGCGCTGATACCCGCTCCGACCAGCGCCGGGGTGTTGGGCATCACCCGGATCACCGGCGAACCGGCGGGCAGCCGGTTCTCGAAGAACGCCGTCGTCTTTCCGGCGGCCACGCTGATCAGGACCTGCTCGACGCTGGAGCGCTCCGCCCCGGCCGCCGCCGCCGCGATCTGGCCGACCACCGATTCCACGTCGCCCGGCTTGACCGCCAGGATGACGAACCCCGCACCCTCCAGCGCCTGTTCGAGCGACGAGACCCGGACCGAGTAGGTGCGGGCCAGGTAGTCGGCGCGGTCGGGAACCCGCTCGGAGACCACCACGTCGCTGGCTGGACGGCCCGCTCGAAGGATTCCGGCGAGCAGCGCCTCGCCCATGCTGCCGCCGCCGATGATCGCGATCCTGGCCATGGGGAAACCCTACCCAGCAGGGACGAGGGCAAGCTGGCGGGTTTGCACCACGATCCGCCCGGCACTGTCGACGACGGTGTGGTCCTCGTCGAACCAGTCTTCGCCGATCTCGGTGGTGGTGCACACCACCCGGAGCCATCCGTCGGCCGGCAGGCCCCGAAGGTAGGCGGTCAACTGCACAGTCGGAGCCCACCCGCGCCGACCGACCGCGTAGGGCACCGGAAGCGAGATATCACCGCACATCAGGGCGAAGAGTTCGTCGACCCGCCCGACCTTGGGGCGCACCCACACCTGAAACGTCGGAGCGACCCCGTCCGACACGGACTCGACCACCAGGGGGCGGATGTCGCAGCCGCGGGCCAGGTTGTTGATCTCGGCCGCCGGATGACCCGGACCGATCGGCAGCAGGTCGGCCGGCGGTTCGAGGTCCATCAGTCCGATCACCGGGTTCTGGGAGAACAACGGCCGCGCGTCGTGCTCGGGCTCCCCGAGGGTGACCACGGCATGCACGCATTGTTTGACCCCCTGGACGAGTTCGACGTCGACCAGACCGATCCGGCGACCGCGCTTACGCACAGTGGTGACCAGACGGACCGGACCCGGATCGGGAGCGGACAGATAATTGGCCGACACCGCGATCGGATGTGCCGTTCGGCCGTCGGCGCCGTAGGCCTGGCGGGCGGCGTTGGCGCACATGGCGATCATCACCCCGCCGTGCGGCTTCGGACCGATAGTCCAGTGCGCGGTGAGATTTCCGTCGTAGTGGCCAGCCATACCGACAACCGGTCGCAGTGCCATCACGTCCGAGAACAGCGGGATCACGTCCGGATTCATCGCCGGCCCTTCTAACGGAGCCGGATTCATCGCCGGCCCTTCTAACGGAGTAGGTGGGTGCGGGCGAACTCTAGCGATTCGGTGAGCAGGCCGTCGCGTTCGGCTTTGCTGCGCGCACCGGATGTGGTGACCTCGAGCACGACGTGGCCGGCGAAGTCGCTGCCGGCCAGCATCTGGCAGACCTCGTGGGTGGGCTGGGTACCGCGGCCGGGAACCAGGTGTTCGTCGGTGGACGCGCCGTTGCCATCGCACAGATGCAGGTGCACCAGTCCCGATCCCATCCGGCGCGCCATGTCCAATGCGTCCGTGCCCGCCGTCGCGGTGTGCGACAGGTCCAGGGTGTAATGAGAGTGGTTTCCGTCCAGCGGGTCATACGACGGGGCGAATGCGGAGACCCCGGCGCCTGGCCGCCCGCCGCGGCGGCGCATGCGTTCGATCGACGACTGCCCGGACCCGAAGAACCGGTCGGCGCGGAACGGGAACATGTTCTCCACCGCCACCAGGACGTCGCTGCGCTGCTCAAGCCAGGCCACTTGGTCGCTGAAGCCGTCGGCGTAGCGGCGCTGCCAGCGGAACGGCGGGTGCACCACCACCGTCTGGGCGCCGAGCCGTTCGGCGGCCTGGACGCTGCGGTCGAGCTTGAGCACCGGGTCCGGGCCCCACACCCGCTGGGAGATCAACAGGCATGGGGCGTGCACCGACAGCACCGGCATGCCATAGCGCCGGGACAACTGTGAGATGGCGCCGATGTCCTGGCTCAGAGGTTCGGCCCAGACCATCAGCTCGACACCGTCGTAGCCGAGTTCGGCGGCGGCCTCGAAGGCGGCTTCGGTCTTTAGTGGATAGACCGATGCCGTCGATAGGCCGACTTTGATCGCGGGGCGCACTGGGCGAATCAGGTGGACTGCAGGGCCAGCGGACCGAACGTCACCAGAATCCCGACCGCGACCGCGATGAGGATGCTGACGAAATCCTCGGTCTTGCGGACCATATGGACCCCGACGACAAGGGTGACGATGACGAGCGTCGAAAGTGCAAGGGCGACAATGTTGTTCCACCGCCACAGCTGATCGAAGACGATGAACAAGCCGGCGCCGAACACCACCGCGACAAGTGACTGCAGGATTGCGACGAACGAACCTCCCACCACGCTGAGCGCGCTGCGGTTCGGGGCCGCGGTGATGTCCACCGAATCGTCGTAATCGTGGTCGTCGTAGCCCTCGGAGGATTCGGACACCAGGCCGCGACGGGCCAGATCGTCGGCGACCGTCTCGCCGGAGAACAGGGTGCCGGTGGAGGACTGCAGATAGGAGCGCAACTCTTCGACGTCCGGCGCCTGCACGGCGACGAGGTCGGCGATGTCGACCGCCTCGTCGACCGGGTCGTAGGCCATCTGCTCGGCGTCCGAGGACCGACGCCGGGGGCGGGGGTCATGGCTACGCTGTGGCCCGCCACGCCGCCTCGCCCATGGGGGGGTGGACCGCGGCGGTGCGGCGGCGACGGACTGCGGGGCCGACACCTCGCCCACGATCTCCTCGACCTTGGCGACCTTGGCGACCTTCGCGACGATTTCGGTGGCCGCGTACACATCGGCTCTGACGTCCTCGCCGGTGGTCGTGTCGGTGTACTCGGGCGTGAGGTCCGGGGTATCGGAGTAGTCCGGGGTATCGGAGTAGTCCGGGCTGTAGGTGTAGCCGGGAGTCTCGGTGTGGTCGGGGGTGGAGGTGTAATCGGACGTCTCGGCGTAATCCGCGGGCTCGACGACCGTCGCGTCGGGCGCCGAGGTGTAGACCACCACGGTCTGCGCCGACCCGGACCCGGTGTACTCCGCGTCGACGGCGGATTCGTCGTCCGGTTCGTCATCGGCGACGACGGGAATCTCCCCGGTACGGACCACCGGGATCTCTCCGGTCAGATCGGCTACCGAGACGGCGTTGCGCCGCTTGCGGCGCCGGTGCCCGCCGACCGGCGGAGACCCGATGGTTCCGTTGCGTGCCAGCAACTCGGCCACCGAGACCGGGCGGGTGTCGTCGCTCATCGTGTTTCGCCTCTCGATCGGGTCTGCACCAAGGCGGTCCCGTCAGCCTCGCTGTCCAACCGGCGCAGAATGATGCCCTCGCGCAGCGCCCACGGGCAGATCTGAACCGATTCCAACGACAGTGCTCGCATACTCGCCTCCGCCACCAGGGCACCGGCCACGATCTGCGGCGCCCGTTCGGCACTGACCCCTTCCAATTCGGCGCGGTCCTCGGTGGTCATCCTAGAGATGAAAGCTATGAGCTGGCGAAGGCCATTGGCGGTAAGGACACGTTTGACCCGCGGTCCTGCCGCCGACGGCGCGGCCCCGGTCAGCCGGGCCAGCGACCGGAACGTTTTGGATGTGCCCACAGCGAGGTCGGGCCGGCCCGCCTGTCGCATGGCCTTGGCGGCATCGGCGAGTTCGGTGTCGAGCCAGTCCCGCAGCATCGCGATCCGGCGCCGGCTCGGCGGATCGTCGGACAGCCACTCCCTGGTCAGACGGCCTGCACCCAGCGGCAGAGACATCGCCACGTCGGGTTCCTCGTCCACGCCCGTGGACAATTCCAGCGAGCCGCCGCCGATATCGAGGTCGGTGATGCGGCCCTTGCTCCAGCCGTACCAGCGGCGCACCGCGAGGAAGGTGAGGCGCGATTCGTCGACGCCGGACAGCACCTGAAGGTCCACACCGGTTTCGGCGCGCACCTTGGACAACACCTCGTCGGAGTTGCGCGCGTCCCGGACCGCCGAGGTCGCGAAAGCCATCACGTCGGCGCAGCCCGAACTGGTGGCGATCTTGGAGAACTCGTCGACGGTGGCGATCAGCTTCTCCGCACCCTTGCGGGTCAACCTGCCGGACTCGTCGATCGACTCGGCCAGCCGCAGTGGCGCCTTCGTCGAACTCATCGGCGTGGGATGCCCGCCGCGGTGCGCATCGACCACAAGCAGATGAACCGTGTTGCTGCCCACATCGAGCACGCCCAATCGCACGGGGTCCAACCTAGCGGTCGGGGTCGTCTACCGTTGAACTCCGTGACAAGCAGGCACCCCGGCGAGGTCGAACTGGACTTCGCCCGCGAGTGGGTCGAGTTCTACGACCCGGCCAACCCCGAACACCTGATCGCCGCCGATCTGACCTGGCTGTTGTCGAACTGGACGTGCGTCTTCGGAACGCCGGCCTGCCAGGGCACCGTGGCGGGCCGTCCGGACGACGGCTGCTGTTCACACGGCGCCTTCCTCTCCGATGACGACGACCGCGCCCGTCTCGACGACGCGGTTTCGACGCTGACCGACGGCGACTGGCAGTTTCGCGACAAGGGACTCGGCGCCAAGGGCTACCTCGAATTGGACGAGTACGACGACAAACCGAATCTTCGGACCCGGAAGTACAAGGGCGCCTGCATCTTTCTCAACCGCCCGGGTTTCGCCGGGGGCATCGGCTGCGCCCTGCACAGCAAGGCCATCGAACTGGGCGTCGAACCGCTGACCATGAAACCCGAGGTGTGCTGGCAGCTTCCGGTACGGCGCAGCCAGGAATGGGTGACCCGGCCCGACGGAGTCGACATCCTCAAGACCACGATCACCGAGTACGACCGCCGCGGGTGGGGCGAGGGTGGGGAGGACCTGCACTGGTACTGCACCGGGGATCCGGCCGCGCATGTCGGCACGAAGCCGGTGTGGAAGTCCTACGCGCCCGAACTCACCGAACTGCTCGGCGAGACGGCCTACGCCGAGTTGGCGGCACTGTGCAAGCGGCGCGGCGGATTTCCGTTGATCGCCGTCCACCCTGCGACGCGCGCCGCGGGAGGCTAGCCCTCGAGCTTGTAGCCCAACCCGCGCACGGTGACCAGTCGCACCGGGTTGGCCGGTTCCGTCTCGATCTTCGCGCGCAGGCGTTTGACATGCACATCCAGGGTCTTGGTGTCGCCGACGTAGTCGGCCCCCCACACCCGATCGATCAACTGTCCGCGGGTCAGCACCCGCCCCTTGTTGCGCATCAGGTATTCGAGAAGGTCGAACTCCTTGAGCGGCAGGGCGATCTGCTCCCCGTCAACGCTGACGATGTGGCGTTCGACGTCCATCCGGATCGGGCCCGCCTCCAGTACCGCATCGCCGACGTCCTCCGCTTCGGCGCCGCGACGCAGCACCGCGCGGATACGGGCGATCAGCTCACGCGCCGAGTACGGCTTGGTCACGTAGTCGTCGGCTCCGAGTTCCAGGCCGAGCACCTTGTCGATCTCGCTGTCGCGGGCGGTCACCATGATCACCGGGACACTGGAACGGGCCCTCAGCTGCTTGCACACATCCGTGCCGCTCATCCCGGGCAGCATCAAGTCCAGCAGCACGATGTCAGCACCGGCGCGGTCGAACTCCGCCAGCGCGGAAGGTCCGTCGACCGCCACGGTGGTTTCGAACCCCTCCTTGCGGAGCAGGTAAGCCAGCGGATCGGCCAGCGACTCCTCATCCTCGACGATCAGCACCCGGATCACTGAACCTCCTGTTCTTCGATAGCTTCGTCGTCGGTCCCGCCGTAGGCAGGGATGGACAGGGTGAACGTCGAACCCGTACCGGGCCGGCTCCACAGTCGGATGCTGCCGTTGTGGTTGGCGGCCACATGCTTGACGATCGCCAACCCCAGTCCGGTCCCGCCGGTGGCGCGCGAACGCGCCTTGTCAACCCGGAAGAATCGCTCGAACACCCGCTCCTGGTCAGCCAGGGCGATTCCGATTCCCCGATCGGTCACGGAGATCTCCACCTCGTCGCCGCGGCGGCGGCGGCTGATCGAGACGGTCGAGGAATCCGGCGAGTAGGCGATGGCGTTGGAGATCAGGTTGGCCACCGCGGTCACCAGCAGACCCTGGTCACCCAGCACCTGCAGGCCACTCGGCGCATCCGTGCTGATCGCGATATCCGCATTGTCGGCAGCCACCTTGTGCCGCGAAATTGCTTCCTGCACAACCGAATCAGCATCCACCGAAACCAGATCGGGTAGCCGCTCGGCGCCCTGCAGGCGGGACAACTCGATCAGCTCACCCACCATGCTGGCCAGCCGTTGGGACTCGGTGAGCAACTTCCGTCCGAACCGCTGGGCGGTCTGCGGGTCGTCGGTGGATTCCAGCAGGGCTTCGGCCAGAACTCCCATCGCGGCCACCGGAGTCTTCAACTCGTGGCTGACGTTGGCCACGAAATCGCGGCGACTGGCTTCCATGCGGGCCTGCTCGGACTGGTCGTCGAGATAGATGACGGCAAGCCGGGGATTCTCCGCGCTGAGCAGCCGAATGTGCCCGTGCACCGACACCCCGGAGCGGCGACCGGCCACACCGACGGGCGCGGCGAGATCAACGTCGACGTCCTCACCGTGAGTGAGTGTGCGCTGCGCGGCGGCCCAGACGCGATCATCGAGCAGACCCTCGCGCACCAACCCGAGTTCGACCGCGCGGTCGTTGCTCACCACCACGTCACGTAACCGGTCGACCACGACCACTCCGACCGGCGCAGAGGCCACCGTCCGCTGCAACACCTCGGACACCGTCATACCGGCATCGACAGCGGAGCGATCCCCGCCGTCTTCGGCCGAACGGCGCCTACGCGGAACAGCGATCGCGAATCCGGACCCCAGTCCCACAAGTCCCGCGATGGCGGCGCTCAGTGCCACCGCACCAACACTCACGCCGAAAGCGTACGCATCCGGAAGACCTCACCGAAACCGGTACGGGCCCTGATCAGCGAGTTCAGCGGCTGTTCACCGGATGTTCTATTTCGAGCCCTGACTGGCGACCGCGGCCGCGCCGGCGGCGGCGGCGTCCGGATCCAGATAGGTGCCCCCCGCCACGAGCGGCTTGAGGTCAGCACCGAGGTCGTAGCGCAACGGGACGCCGGTGGGGATGTTCAGTCCGACGACGTCGTCGTCGGACATTCCGTCGAGGTATTTCACCAGTGCCCGAAGGGAATTCCCGTGCGCGGCGATCAGCACCGTCTTACCGGCCTTCAGATCGGGAACGATGGTTCCCTCGAAGTACGGAACGAACCGGGCCACCACGTCGGCCAGGCACTCGGTCAGCGGACCGCCGCCGATGTCGGCGTAACGCGGATCGGCATCCTGGCTGTACTCGCTGCCCCGTTCGATCGGCGGCGGCGGGGTGTCGTAGCTGCGCCGCCACTTCATGAACTGCTCTTCGCCGTATTTGGCCTTGGTCGCGGCCTTGTCCAGACCCTGCAACGCCCCGTAGTGGCGCTCGTTGAGTCGCCAGTTGCGGTGCACCGGAATCCAGTGCCGGTCAGCCTTGTCCAGCGCGAGATTCGCGGTGGTGATCGCGCGGCGCAACAGCGAGGTGTAGACCACGTCCGGAAGTCGGTCGAGTCCGGCGATCAACTCGCCGGCGCGGGCCGCCTCGGCGCGGCCCTTGTCGGTGAGGTCGACGTCCACCCAGCCGGTGAACTGGTTGGACGCGTTCCACTGGCTTTCGCCGTGGCGCAGGAGAATCAGTGTGCAGTCACCGTCAGCCATGACCGGAAGTCTCTCACGACAGATGCTCACTGTTCGGCGTCTTCGGCACCGTCTTTCCCGGGCCGGCTGTCGTCGTCATCGTCGGAGATGAGGTGCTCGAAGGCTTCCAGGTTCTTCAGGGATTCCCCGCGTGCCACCCGCCAGGCCCACTCCTTGCGGATGGACGTGGCGAAGCCGAGTTCGAGCAGGGTGTTGAAGTCGTTGTTGACCGCCTCGAGCACCTGCCCGAGCACACGGTCCATCTCGTCGGCGTTGACGATGTCCAGCGCCATGCGGCCGATGAGGTAGATGTCGCCGATGTTGTCCAGGGTGTAGGCGACCCCGTAGAGCCTGCGGTTGCGTTTCAGCAGGAAGCGGTAGACGCCCTCATGGTTCTCGTCGGGGCGCCTGCAGACGAACGCCTCCACCCGGACCGAATGCTCACCGATGCTCAACAGCGTGTTGGTGGTCAGCTTGCGTTCGCCGGGTAACTCCACGATGAGCCCGGGGAGTCCGCCGTGCGCGCCGTCGTATCGGGTGAAGTTCAGGCCATGCTCGGTCAGGGTGGCCTCGATGACCTCGCGCACCCGGGACTCGGCCTGCCGGGCCGTCACGCCCGGACTCCCCGGCGCATGGTCCACCGCCGGCCGGACCGCCGGGCCGCCAGATCACGGCCGGCGCCGCGCTGGTGGGCGCGGCCGTAGTCGGCCATCGCCCGGCCATAGCTGTCCAGCAGGCCGTCGACGGTGTGGTCCCAGGAGAACTGCCGGGCATGCTCGACAGCCGACCGGCTCAACGCATCGGCGTCGGCGCTCAACAGTGCGGCGATGGCGTCAGCCCAGCGCTGCGGATCGTGCCCGTCGACCAGGGTGCCGCTGCGGCCGTCGGCGACGGCCACCGGAAGCCCGCCCACCGCTGCGGCCACGACCGGGGTGCCACAGGCCTGCGCCTCGATGGCGACCAGGCCGAAGGATTCCGAATAGCTCGGCACCGCCACCAGATCCGCCGCACGGTAGACGTCCACCAACTCGTCGCGGGGCTGCGGCGGCAGGAAAATCACGCGTTCGGCGATGCCGAGTTCGTCAGCCAGTCGGATCAGGCTGTCGGGGGCGGCCAGTCCGCTGCCGGAGGCCCCGCCGGCGATCAACACCCGCGCCGCCGGTGCCCCGGGGGGGAGCAGCGCCGCCGCCCGCAACAAGACGTCAGGTGCCTTCAGCGGCTGGATTCGACCGACGAAAGCCACGATGCGCTCCCCCGGCGGCAAGCCCAGCCGTGCGCGGGCGGCCGCCCGGTCCCCGGGGGTGAAGGTCTTCAGATCCACACCGGGGTGGACGACATCGATGCGATCACGATCGGCATGATGCAGCGAAACCAGTTGGTGCGCTTCATCGTCGGTGTTGACAATCAGACGATCGGCTTCGTCGACCACCTGCTGCTCGCCCACCGAACGCAACGGGGGTTCGGGGGTGTCACCATCGGCGAGCGCGGCGTTCTTGACCGCGGCGAGGGTGTGGGCGGTGTGTACCAGTGGCACCGCCCAGCGATCCCTGGCCAACCAGCCGACCTGACCGGACAGCCAGTAGTGCGAGTGCACGACGTCGTAGTGGCCGGGTTCGTGATTGGCCTCGGCGCGCAGGACGCCGGCGGTGAATGCGCACAACTGGGTCGGCAGGTCGTACTTGTCCAGGCCCTCGAACGGCCCGGCCACCACGTTGCGCACCAGCACGCCGGGGGCCACCTCAACAGTCGGCGGGTCGGCCGACGACGTCGCCCTGGTGAAGACCTCGACCTCGACTCCGCGCGCGGCGAGGTGCAGTGCGGTCTGCAGAACGTAGACATTCATCCCGCCGGCGTCGCCCGTCCCGGGCTGAGCCAACGGCGAGGTATGCACCGACAGCACCGCCACGCGGCGAGGAACCACGTCGGTCAGGTCCCGAGGTTGCCGCACGTGACCATCTTTACACCCGCGCCAGCGGTGCGGGTCAGGCAGAGACCTCCGGGCGGCGCTGCTGCGACCGCCGCAAAGCCCCCAGGGGATCGGCATACAGGCTGCTCAGCGACACCACACCGGCGCCGGCCTCCTGCACCCGGTTCCCGAACGCCGTCACCCGGATGTCACGCGGAGCAAGCAGGGAACCCTCGGCGAAGGCGGACCGCACCTGAGGCAGGCCTTCGGGATACTCGGTGAATGCCTGGCCGCCGACCACCACGTCGTCGGGGTTGAGCAGGTCGCGCAGCAACGCCACGGCCCCGCCCAGGACACGAGCACGCTCAGCCAACAGATCGCGGGCGGCGACGGGGACTCCTGCCCCGTCCCGGCGCGCCACCCGGGCCAATGCGGCGATCGTCGAGTTCGGGCCGGTGGCCGGCAGGATCGCCGACTTGCGCGCCGCCGCCACCACGGCCTCGTCGCTGACCGTGGATTCCAGGTGCCCGCACCCGCCCGCCAGCAGTTCGGAATGCACCGGCAGGCCGGCGACCGTACCCGGACCGCTGGCCGGGGTATGCACCCGTCCGCCGATCACCAGCGCGAAGCCCACCGTCTCGCGGGCGTACACGTAGAGGCTGCTGGTGCGCTCGGCCCGGCGGGGCGGACGGGAACCCAGCAGCAGTTCGGCACCGGCCATCGCGTCCACATGCGAGGCCACCGAAACCGGCACGCCCAGTGCGGCGCCGAGAACGGCACCGACCGGCGCCTGAGTCCAGCCCAGCCGCGGATGGTCGACCTGGCCGCCGATGCTGTCCACAACACCACCGCTGGCCACCCCGATCCAGAGTGGGCGGCGACGGTGCCAGCGACCGAGATAGCGGCGGGCGCTATCGGCCAGCGCGGCCAGCGCGGAGGCCTGGGAACCACCCGGCGTGGGCGTCTCGACCGCGTCGAGCGTGCGGCCGAACAGGTCACTGGCCACGATGCTGGTCGTCCGCGCTCCGATGTGCAGGCCCAGGGTCAGGTAGGGCTCATGGTTGATCTCGACCGGTATGCGCGGCCGGCCGATGGCACCGGCCACCGCGAGATCGGGGCGCTCCCGCAGCAACTGGGCATCGAGCAGCGCGCTCACCTGGCGGTTGACGGTGGCGATCGACAGCCCGGTCAGGGTCGCAATGGCGTCGCGCGCGACCGGCCCGCGTTGGCGGATCGCGGCGAACACCGCCGCCGGTGCGGCATCGGGCGTCCGCAGGGACGGGGCGACGACGTGATGGCGGATGCGCAGCGGGTGCACCCGGGAGTGGGTGACGGCGCGGGGGGAAAGTGTGCTGCTCATGAGAAGTCCTTCTGGAGTTCGGCCGGGGCTGGGTGGCTTGGCCGCGCCGGGAATCCAGGTGGACGAAGGGTCCCTCAGGTCAGGCGCAGCGGGACGCGCGACAACAACACGCGCAGCGACAGACCAGACAGCTGGTCAGACCCGTACCGAACACGGAAGAGAAAGTAGCACGCTGACTAGAATCGAGGTCGATGATGACAGTTCCAGACTCCCACTCGCGGGTCGCGGTGGTCACCGGCGCCAGTTCGGGAATCGGTGAGGCGACGGCGAGAACACTTGCCGCCCTTGGTTTTCACGTCGTCGCGGTGGCGCGGCGCGCCGACCGCATCGAGCGTCTCGCCGACGAACTCGGCGGGACGGCGATGGTCGCCGACGTGACCGACGACGCCGCGGTGGCCTCGCTGGCAGACCGCCTGATGCGGGTCGACGTTCTGGTCAACAACGCCGGCGGGGCACGAGGCCTGCAACCGATCGCCGAGGCCGACCTCGAGGACTGGCGCTGGATGTGGGAGACCAACGTCATCGGTACGCTGCGGGTCACCCGGGCGCTGTTACCCATGCTCATCGAATCAGGCGACGGCCTGATCGTCACGGTGACGTCCACTGCGGCACTGGAGGTATACGACGGCGGGGCCGGCTACACCGCGGCCAAGCACGCCGAGGGGGCACTGCATCGCACACTGCGCGGCGAACTGCTGGGAAAGCCCGTGCGGCTCACCGAGATCGCACCGGGCGCGGTCCAGACCGAATTCTCGCTGGTGCGTTTCGGCGGCGATCAGCAGCGCGCCGAGAAGGTCTACGCCGGCATCACGCCACTGACGGCGCAGGACGTCGCCGAGGTGATCGGGTTCGTCGCCTCCCGGCCGTCGCACGTCAATATCGATCAGGTCGTCATCCGGCCGCGCGACCAGGCCAACGCATCCCGCTTCAACCGCCGGGGCTGACCGCCCTCGTCGAGGGCGTCGTCGTTGTTGTGGATGTCGTCGTCCCGGATGGGGATGCCGGCGACGGCGGGCTTGAGGTCGTCGGTATGCCCGACAGGGTGGGGGCATCGGTCGGGGTGGCCGGTGCGCTTACCGGGAACTGGGATGCCTTCGTCGTCGACAGCGCCGACATCGACGTCCACTCCGGCCAGTCGATGGTCCAGTCCCAGATGTCGCCGTCGGCGTAGGAAAGCTGGATCGAGGTGCCGGTGACTTCGACCGGGTCGCCGTAGACGGCCGAGTAGAAGTACTGCTGCGCATCGCCGTCGGAGAGGTTGATGCACCCGTTGGTGACGTTGGTGTTCCCCTGCGCACCGGAACTGGCCGGGTTGGCGTGGATGAACTCGCCGTTGTTGGAAATCCTCACCGCCCAACGCTCATGGATGTTGGTGTAGCCGGCCGCGGGGTTGGACATGTAGAAGTCCGCGTACTTCTCGGTGACGACGTGAACGCCGCTGCGGGTGACGTTGCGAGGCTGGTCGGCTTCGCCGTAGCTGCATGCGAAGTCCATGATCACCCCGGCGTCGGTCACGACCTGGATGCGGTGCGATCCCGCGGCGGCTCTGACCACCTGGCGACGTCCGATATCGAAGTCCAGAGTCAGATCGTCGGCGCCGTAGTTGCCGTCGCCGAACGCGACCCCGTAGATCTTCGCGCCGACGTGGACCTTGGTGCCGGGGGCGAAGTACTCCTTGCTGCGCCAGTGCGCCCGCGCGCCGGCCACCTCGTCGGGCAGCCACGCCCAGCTGCCCTCGGTCGGGGGGTCGGTGGTGACGGTCAGCGCGCGTTCGACGGTGGCCTTGTCGGTGATGGGGGCATCGAATTGCAGGATGATCGGCGCCGCTACCCCGACGGTCTGGCCGTCGGTCAGCTGGAACCAGCCGCTGACGACCCTGCTGGGTGTGACGGTGCTGAAGGTTGCGCTCACCGGCGTCGCCTGACCGTCGTGGCCGACGACCGACCCGCTCCAGGTGTAGGCGGCGTCATAGCCCAGCGGCTCGGCCACGGCGAACGCGGTGCGTTGCCGGTTCAGCGTCCCGGCCACCGCCTTACCCGCCGCGTTGGTGAGCCCGATCCGCTGGAACCATCCGTCGCTGACCTGGATGCCGATCGGCACGGTGGGCTCGACGCCGGTGGCGCCGTCGGCGGGGGTGTAGGTCAGTGTCGGTGTGGCCGGGGGCGCCGAGGATGTGCCGTTGCGGTTGAGGCACCCGGCGAGCAGATTCGGGGCGGCGATCAGTGCGACCGCGCTCAGCGCCTGCCGGCGGTTCAGCTTCGGCAGACCATCCCCATTCCCGGGTCGCTTCGCTCCTGCCCTCCGGTCCCCGCTCACGTCCACCAAAGTTACAGCGCGCAGCCCACCAGCACGGGCTCCGGAACCAAGCCGACTCCGAAGGCCGACCGCACGCCGTCCCGCACAGTCCGTGCCAACGCCAGGACGTCGGCGGTGGTCGCCGCGCCGCGGTTGGTCAGGGCGAGTGCATGTTTGGTCGACAGCCGACACGGTCCGTCGCCGGGAAAGCCCTTGCCGAATCCGGCCCGCTCCACCAGCCAGCCAGCGGCGAGTTTCACCCCGTCGGGCGCCGGGTAGTGCGGAACGGGTCCGTCGATGACGGCCTGCAACCGGGCGAACTGCTCGTGGTCCACCACCGGGTTGGTGAAGAACGAGCCCACGCTCCAGGTGTCGTGGTCGGTCTCGTCGAGCACCATCCCCTTGGCGGCCCGCAACGCCAGCACCGAGGCGCGCACCCGATCAGGGTCGGTGCGCTCCCCAGCCGGAACACCTAGCGCCGCAGCCAGTTCGGCGTAGCGGACCGGGGCCGAGCGTCCGTCGACGGCGAGGGCGAACTCCACCTCGAGCACCGTCGCGGCCGACGAGTGCTTCAGGATGCTGTGCCGGTAGCCGAACCGCAGATCGGCGGCCGGTACCCAGCGCATCTCTCCGGTTGTGCGATCCAGCAGCCGGACCCGGGTCAGCCAGTCGGCCACTTCGACGCCGTAGGCCCCGACGTTCTGCACCGGTGTGGCGCCGGCCGAACCGGGGATACCCGAAAGGCATTCAAGCCCGCCGAGATTCTCCTCGACCGCCCGCGCGACGACGACGTCCCAGTCGGCGCCGGCCTCGGCCCGCAGCAACGCACCGTCGACGGTGATCGCGGAATTGGCCAGCCGCACGACGGTCAGATCGGACAACTCGTCGGAGACCACGACATTGGAGCCGCCGCCGAGAACCAGGGCCGGCACCCCGGCGCTGTCCAGCGTGCTCAGCGTCGCGACGATCTGCTCGGTGCTGACACAGGTGATCACCCGACGCGCAACCGGTCCGACCCTCAACGTGGTCAGCGACGCCACCGGCACGTGCTCGCCGACCTGCGCACCGGCGAAATCGTCCTTGGGAGCCACGCCGCGTAACGGTAGCCTCCACAGCTATGCCGCGTTCGTTCGACATGGCCACCGAGTACCCGGGAACGGTGACCCAGGTGCACGACGCCTTCTGCAACAGGGCTTACTGGGAGGCTCGGCTGGCCGACTCCGGCGCCGACGAGGCCACTCTGGACGCCTTCCGGGTCGGGCACGACGGCGGCGTGGACGTGGTGACCACCCAGATCCTCAAGGCCGACCGGCTGCCCGGCATCATCCACCAGTTCCACCGCGGCGACCTCTTCATCCGCCGGGCAGAGACCTGGACCGGCCTGTCCGAGAACACCGCGGAAGCCACCGTCGCAAGCTCCATCGAACACGCCCCGGTCTCACTGAACGGCGAGGCCAGACTGGCTCCCCTCGACCAGCGCGCCCAACTGGCCTTCCGGGCCACCGTCGAGGTCCGCATCCCGCTTGTCGGCCGGAAGATGGAGAACTTCATCGGCACCCAGCTGATGAACCTGCTGCACAACGAGCAGCAGTTCACCACCAGGTGGATCGCCGGGAATCGCTGAGCACGCCGGTAAGTTGAGGCCATGCCCCGCAGCCTGGTGTACGACGTCGACGTCGAGGTGCCGGCCGCCCAGATGTACCGCTACTTCACCACCGTCGGCTACTGGGAGGACCTGGTGGCGTTCTACCGGGACGGCGGGGCCCAGACCGAGATCGCGCACTTCTCATCGGACGAAACCGGCACCGATGTCGCGTTCAAACACATCATGACCGCGCAGGACCTGCCCGCGATCGCCCGGTCAGCGCTTCCGGGTTCCTTCGTCGTCACGCGCGAACAGCACTTCGACCTCTTCCACGAACCCACCAACCGGGCCACCGGCCGCTTCCGCGCCCTGATTCCCGCTCCGGTCGACGTCACCGGCGACTACACCCTGCACGACGCCGCCCGGGGCAGCCGGATGCGGTTGGACAGTGCATGCCGGGTGCGGGTGCCGCTCATCGGCGGACAGATCGAACAGCTCGTGGTCGGTGGCCTGAAGACGCTGTTCGCCCGGGAGGGCGAATTCACCACGGATTGGATCGCCGGCCATCAGTAAGCCGCCGCGACCGGTGGGTATGCCGACACGCGGAACCACCGGAGCCAACCGGTTGCGCCGGGCCGACCGCTGGCTGACGCATTCACCGCGGGTACGCACAGCACTGCAGTCGTCGGCGGTGGACCCGGTCGTCGTCGACCTCGGCTACGGACGACTGCCCGTCACCACACTGGAGTTGGCGGCACGGCTCCGGGAGGTGCGTGCCGACGTGCGGGTGGTCGGTCTGGAGATCGACCCGCAGCGGGTCGAGGACGCGCAGCGAGAGAGCGATGGACGTGTCGAATTCCGCGTCGGCGGCTTCGAACTCGCGGGCCTGCGTCCTGTCCTGGTTCGCGCGTTCAACGTGCTGCGCCAGTATCCCGAGGAGGCGGTGGCCGGTGCCTGGCGCACGATGCAGTCCCGGCTGGCGCCGGGCGGGCTCGTCGTCGACGGGACCTGCGACGAATTGGGCCGCCGCGGCTGCTGGGTGCTGCTGGACCGCGACGGCCCGGTGAGCCTGACGTTGGCGTGCGACCCCAGATCGATCGAACGGCCCTCGGATCTGGCCGAACGTTTGCCGAAAGTCCTTATTCACCAGAACATTACGGGGCAGCCCATCCACGCATTGCTTGAGGCGGCCGACCGGGCGTGGGCCGCGGCGGCGGGGCAGTCGGTGTTCGGGCCGCGGGCCCGGTGGCGGGCGATGCGCGAGGCGCTGGCCGCGGCGGGGATCGCGGTGGAACCGCAGCGCCGCAATCCGCGCGATGCGGTGCTGACGGTGCCCTGGGCGACGGTCACTCCGCCGCGACCCCAGTTACGCTGACCGGCATGCGGATTGCCCTGGCGCAGATCCTGGCCGGTACTGATCCGGCCGCCAATCTCGCGCTGGTTGCCGACCACACCCGGCGGGCCGCTGACGGTGGTGCCCGGCTGGTCGTCTTCCCGGAGGCGACCATGTGCCGATTCGGGGTTCCGCTGGCCCCGGTCGCCGAACCGCTCGACGGTCCGTGGGCCGATACGGTGCGCGCGATCGCCGCCGATGCCGGCGTCACCGTGTTCGTCGGGATGTTCACCCCCGCCCCCGACGGGCGGGTGCGGAACACGCTGTTGGCCACCGGCGCCGGAGTGGAGGCCGGCTACGACAAGATCCACCTCTACGACGCCTTCGGCTTCACCGAGTCGCAGACCGTTGCGCCGGGCCGCGATCCGGTGGTCGTCACCGTCGACGGGGTCGGCGTCGGAATCACGCTCTGCTACGACATCCGCTTCCCGTATCTGTACACCGAACTGGCCGACCGCGGCGCCTCGGTGATCACCGTGAGCGCCTCCTGGGGGGCCGGCCCCGGCAAACTCCAGCAGTGGACTCTGCTGGCCCGGGCCAGAGCCATGGATTCCGGCTGTTTCATCGCCGCCGCAGGCCAGGCCTACCCCGGCCCCGAGTTGGCTGCCACAGCCCCGACCGGCGTGGGCGGCAGCCTCGTCGCCTCACCACTGGGCGAGGTGCTGGCCGAGGCCGGTGCCGACCCGCGGCTCCTGTTCTGCGACGCCGACGTCGAGGCCGTCCCGGCCATCCGGGACACCGTCGGTGTGCTGCGCAATCGCTTTAGACTTCGCTCAGATTCGTAGGGCACAATCGCGCAGGTGACGACGCCGCCACCGGGTCAACCGCCGTTCGGCTCCGGATATCCCGAGCCCCCGACGCAGCGGATCCCGCAGCCCTTCCCCCAGCCCCTTCCCGGCGTGAGTCAGCCCGGCGTGAATCAGCCCGGCGTGAATCAGCCCACTCAGCGACTCCCCCAGCCGGCCCAGCCGCCGGTCCAGCCGCCCCCGCCCCCGGTCGTCGGCATCGAGCCGGAGCCCGGGGAGCCACGCCGTCGGGGCCTGTTCGGCGACCCGCTGTCGATGGCGCTCGCACTGGTCATCGTGGTGGCGCTGGCGCTGGCCGGGCTGATCGGCGCGGAATTGTATGCCCGCAACAAAGCCGATTCGATCGTGGCGAAGGCGGTCAGCTGCGTGGTGCGCGACAGTGCATCCGCATCGTTCGGAATGCGGCCGTTTCTGCTGCAGCACTTCACCCACAGCTACCGGGACATGCGGGTGGAGACGGCCGGCAACCAGATCCGCGACGCCAAGGGAATGAAGCTCACGTTGACCCTCGACGACGTGCGGATGCATCAGACCGCAGAGTCGGGGGGCACCCTGGGCTCGCTGAACGCCGACATCAACTGGTCCGCCGACGGCATCAAACAGACGGTGGCGGGCATGATCCCGCTGATCGGCGGACTCGTCAGCGGTGTCGTCACCAACCCATCGGACGGCACCCTGGAAGTCGACGGACCGCTGGGCACGGTGACGATCAAACCGGAAGCGGTGGACGGCGGCCTGAAACTGAACGTCCTGAAGGTCACCGGTCTGGGCATGACGCTGCCCCGCGAGAGCGTGCAACCGGCCCTGGACGTGTTCACCGACCAGCTGACCAAGAATCTGCCGATGGGGATTCACGCCGACAACGTCGAAGTCACCGACAGCGGGGTGGCGGCGCGGTTCGTCACGCAGAACGCCACCATCCCCAACGCCGCCCAGGACCCCTGCTTCGCAGGGCTTTGACCTGCAGTCGCAGCGACCGCTACCCCTTCTCCGCCCCGCCGGGATTGCAGCCGGCCAGCAGCATCGTGTTGTCGTCGACGGCGGGCCGCCATGGCTCGAGATCCCAACTGGTCTTGCCCGGTTGGGCGAACTCGGCGAAGCGCCAGTGGCACAGGAACTGGGAGCGCATGCCGGGAGTGTCGGCGTCCGGCGCCTGGGCCAGCACCTCACCCCAGGCCTCGTCGGTCTGAGTGGCCGTCTTGGCCATTTCACCGGCCACCTCCCGGCCGGCGGCAGTCGGATAGACCCGCAGCGTCGGCAGTCCGCCGTAGCTGACCCAGGTGACGTCGCCGATATACGGCGGGGGCGTGGTGGGATCCGCCGACGCGGTGGGGATCCAGGTGATGGCCGCGAACACCGGGGCCAGCGCCATGCCGGCCAGACGTGCGGCGTTCAGCGCGATTTCCCTTGCACCTCAAGCAGCTTGGGCCGCACATCGACGAGGTAAACCCCGGACGCCACCGCGGCGATTGTCGGGAAGAAGATATCCAGCGTCTGAACGCCGAAGAAGAAGCAGAGCAACGCGGCCACGCCCAGGATGATCAGCCACACCGGCTTGGTCAGTTTGTCCACGGCGGGGTACGCGTCGGGGCGCTGCATCGCCGCATGAATGAAGGCATACACCGTCGCCAGGAAAACCGCCCAGATCAGGACATAAAGAACGACACCCGCCACACCCTGAAGCATCACGGCTTCAAGGGTAGGCGGGTGCCGTCCCGATCGTCGAACCAATCCCCGTCAGGGGCGGCTCTTCTTACTTCTGGGTGACCTTCTTGGCCGGCGCCTTCTTGGCCGGAGCGGCCTTCTTGACGACCTTCTTCACGGCCTTGGCCGGAGCGGCCTTCTTGGCCGGCGCCTTCTTGGCCGGAGCGGCCTTCTTGACGGCCTTCTTGACGGCCTTGACCGGAGCCTCCTTGACCGGCAGCTCGACGCCGACCAGCTTGGCGGCGCGCTCACCGACGGCCCGGGTCTGCGCCGACACGTTGCCCAGCGCCTCCTGGGTCAGCTCGACGGCCTGCTCGACGTAGCCCTCGACCCGCTCAGCCGCCTCCTTGAACTCCGCCTGGCCCTTCAGACGCACCAGAGCCGCCTCGCCACGCTCCACCAGAGTGTTGTAGGTCTGGGTGGCATCGGCGAAGAAATCGTCGGCAGCCTTGCGCAGTTCCTCGGTGCTGAGCTTGTCGCGCAGCTCCTCGGTCCGCTTGGGCAGTTCCTCCTGCAGGCGCGTCAGCGCGGCCCGGCGGTCGTCCATCCGGTCGCCGGCCAGCTCGGCCCGCTCACGCAGGGTGGACAGGATCTCGTTGACGGTGGCCAGGGCCAGGTCGGCGGCGCCGACCGCAGCGAGCAGCGGGGCCTTCAGATCCTCGATGTTGGGGGTGTTCTCAGCCATGTTGACTGTTTCCTTTCAGTGTTCCCTTGAGAGTCTTCGTTCTCAGGAGAGTTGTTTGGTAATCGATTGGATTTCAGCGAACAGTTCTGTCAATCAGCCGGCGGCTCCTCATGGGCAGCCTCGTTCTGCTGACAGAACGACATGTAGATGTCGAGCAGGACGCGCTTCTGCCGTTCGGTGATCGCGGCGTCACCGATGATGGCGTCGTGCACCTGGCTCGGTTGTCCGGGCTCGAGAATTCCGGCCCGCACGTAGAGCACCTCCGCCGAAAGCCGCAACGCCTTGGCGATCTGGCTGAGCACCTCGGCCGACGGCTTGCGCAGCCCCCGCTCGATCTGACTGAGATAGGGATTGCTCACTCCGGCCCGCTCGGCCAGTTGCCGGACCGAGACCTCTGCGGCTTCGCGCTGTGTGCGAATGAAGCTGCCGATGTCCTGGGCGGCGTTACTCACCACGGCGGCAAGATCTGAGTCCTGCGCCATGACTCGCCTCCTCGCGGGAACGATGGTTTTCTGCATGACAGCTACCACGATACCCGGGAGTGCTAGCTATTGCAAGCACTTGCTAGCGCAGTTCAGAACAGGATTTGCCCTATGGTGTAGATCACTAAGCCGGCCAGCGCGCCAACCACGGTGCCGTTGATCCGGATGAACTGAAGGTCCCTGCCGACATGAAGTTCGATCCGCCGGCTGGCCTCATCGGCATCCCAGCGCTGAATGGTGTCGGTGATGATGGTGGTCGCTTCCGCGCCGTATTGAGTGGCCAGATGCTTGGCCCCGCGGACGATCCAGTCATCGACCTTGTCGCGCAATTCGGCGTCATCGCGCAACGCATCACCGATGCGGACCACCGAGTCGGCAATGCGGCCACGCAACGCGCTCGACGGGTCGTCGACGCCCTCCAGTACCAGCCGCTTGAGGGTCTTCCACGCCGTCTCAGCCGCGCGGGTCACCTCCTCGCGCTCCATGAGCTGTTCCTTGACGTTCTCGGCCTTGGCGATCGTCTCCGGATCGGTCTGCAGGTCGCCGGCGAACTCGAAGAGGAACCGGTTGGCGGACTGCCGCAGCTCATGGTTGGGATTGCGCCGCACTTTGTCGGTGAAATCCATCAGTTCGCGATGAATCCGATCGCCGAGCATTTGATCGACGAACTTCGGAGACCAGCTGGGCGAGTCGCGCAGCACCACCCGCTCGATGGTCGGACCGGCACTCAGCGCCCACTCGAAGGCTCGGTCGGCCAGTAACTGGATGAGGGTCTCCTGCCGGTTCTCGGCCAGCAGTTGACCCAGTACCCGGCCCACCGGTGGGCCCCACTGCGGCTCGGCGAGCCGTTTGACGATGGTGCGGTCGATGACGTGCTGGATGTCCTCGTCGTTGAGCAGTTCCACACCCACCCGCAGCACCGTCGAGGCCTCACTGGCGACTCGGGCCGCGTGGTCGGGTTCAGCGAGCCACTTCCCGAGCCGGCTGGCGATCTCGGCATCGCGCAACTTGGTCTCGACGACCTCCGGCGACAGGAAGTTCTCCCGCACGAACGCGCCGAGCCCCTCCCCCAATTGGTCCTTCTTGCGTTTGATGATCGCCGTGTGCGGGATCTTCAGACCGAGCGGGTGACGGAACAGCGCGGTCACGGCAAACCAGTCCGCCAAGGCGCCCACCATGCCCGCCTCGGCGGCCGCGCCGACATAGCCGACCCATCCCGGGCCGCCCACCGAGCCGATCCATCGGCAAACCAGGAAGATCACCGTCGCACCGATCAGAAACCCGAGGGCGACGGCCTTCATCTGGCGAAGGTTGCGCAACCGTTCTGCGTCGGTTTCCGGATCCGCCCCGGCGAGCGTTTCAGCAAACGAGACAGCCACATCGACCATCATCCGCTATTTTCCGCCGAAAGGTCGCGGCGTTCGCCGTCGGCAGCAAAGCGGGGACAGCCGGCCACGTCGCGGCACAAACTTAGTGTGACCGGCCGTCACAATTTTCTCGCGCAGCGCCGCTACACTGACCGGCAGTGACTCCGCAGATCAGCCCCGCCGTGGCGAAGACCGACGGCCGCAAACGTCGCTGGCACCAGCACAAGGTGGAGCGGCGCACCGAATTGGTCGACGGCGCCCTCGACGCCATCCGCCGCCGGGGACGCGATATCAGCATGGATGAGATCGCCGCCGAGATCGGCGTCTCCAAGACCGTGCTGTATCGCTACTTCGCCGACAAGAACGATCTGACGACCGCGGTCACGATGCGCTTCACCCAGACCACGCTGATCCCCAACATGGCGGCCGCGCTGTCGTCGGACCTCGACGGTTTCGCGCAGACCCGCGAGATCATCCGGGCGTACGTCGAGACCGTCGCCGCCGAACCGGAGCCCTACCGGTTCGTGATGGCCAACAGTTCGGCCAGCAAGAACAAGGTGGTCGCCGACTCCGAGCGCATCATCGCCCGGATGCTGGCGGTCATGCTGCGCCAGCGGATGAAGCGGGTCGGAATGGACACCAAGGGCGTGGAGCCCTGGGCCAACCTGATCGTCGGGGGCGTCCAGTTGGCCACCCACTCCTGGATGTCGAACCCCCGGATGAGCAGTGCCGAACTGATCGACTACCTGACGATGCTGTGCTGGAATGCGCTGTGCGGCATCGTCGAGGTGGGCGGATCGCTGGCGGCGTTCAACTCCCAGGCGCACCCGTCGCCGCGTTTGCCGGCATCAATCGTGCCCGCGCCGCCGCAGTAGTCTCTAGTCTCTTCGGCTATGGCTAAAGATTCGCTGTGGACGCACAAACCGTCGGAAGCACTCCGGTTCACCTCCGGCGACTTGGTCAGCGAAATCGACACCGATTCCAGTCCCGGATACTCAGGCAAGCGCGACGACGCCGAGGCGATCATCGCCGAACGCGGGGAGCGCTTCGCCGAACTGCAGGAGATGCTCTACGCCAATGGCAGAGAGGGCGACAACAGGTCGGTCCTGCTGGTGCTTCAGGGCATGGACACCGCCGGGAAGGGCGGGATCGTCACCCATGTGGTGGCCGCGGGCAACCCGATGGGAATCGACTACCACAGCTTCGGCAAGCCGACCCCGGAGGAGCGGTCGCACCACTTCCTGTGGCGGATCACCAAGGCCCTGCCGCCTGCGGGCCACATCGGCGTCTTCGACCGGTCGCACTACGAGGACGTGCTGGTGGTTCGGGTGCACGAGTTGGCCCCTGCCGACGAGTTGGAAGGCCGCTACGACGAGATCAACACCTTCGAGTCCGAACTGATCGACGCCGGGACGTCGGTGGTGAAGGTCGCGATGTTCGTCTCCCTCGACGAGCAGAAGGCCCGCCTGACCGAACGCCTGCAGCGGCCGGACAAGTTCTGGAAGTACAACCCGGGCGATCTCGATGAACGCAAACTCTGGCCGTCCTACCAGGAGGCCTACCAGGTGATGCTGGAGCGGACGTCAACCCAGAAGGCACCCTGGTACGTGCTGCCGTGCGACAAGAAGTGGTACGCCCGCCTTGCGGTCACCGAACTGCTCATCGAGGCCCTGACGGCGATGAACCTGTCCTGGCCGGCAGCCGACTTCGACCTGGAAGCGGAACGGAAGCGGGTCGCCGCACTCTGACGGCCACCGGATTCCGCTTGTCTGAAGCGCACTGGTTTGCCGCCCCCTAGCCGAAGCGTTGACTGATGAGCGTCCATTGGTTGCCCCGATCCGTCGCAGCGGTACGCCAACTGGTCCAAGACGCTTTGGGCCATCGCGAGACCCCGGCCACGCTCTGCGGGTGTGGCCGCTAGAGGAGCCACTTCGTTGTCGTCAGAATATGCCGCCTCCGGCACCCAGCAGGAGTGCCAGCAGACCACGTCGCGAGCATGTTGATAGCCCAGGGTGTCGACATCCTGACGGTGTCCCGGTTGTTGCGGCACTCATGCCGACGGCGGATGAACAGGCTCGCCGCGGGCTAGTTTCCGCCCTTGACCAGCGTGAACTGCCCGATGTTGGTGACACCGCGGCGGAAGAAGTCGGCGCAGCCGGTGAGGTATTTCATGTACTTGTCGTAGGTCGCCTCGTCCATCAGTGCGATGGCCTCGTCGCGGTTGGCTTCCAGATTCGCCGACCACATATCGAGGGTGCGGGCGTAGTGCTGCTGGAGAAGATGGACACGCTCCAGGGTGAAACCCGAGTCTGCGGCGAGCTTTTCGATGTCCTCGACCGCCGGCAGCCGTCCGCCGGGGAAGATCTCGTCCCCGATGAATTTCATGAACTTCAGGTCACTGAGGGTGAGCTTGATTCCGTTGTCGCGGAAGAACTTCTGGGTGTGGGCCAGAATGGTGTGCAGCAGCATCCGGCCGTCGCTGGGCAGAATGCTGTAAGCCCGCTCGAAGAACAGCGGATAGCGCTCGACTTTGAACGCCTCGAACGCGCCGATGCTGACGATCCGGTCGACCGGTTCGTCGAATTCTTCCCAGCCCTGCATCCGGATCTCGATCGAACGGTCGGTGTCCAGTTTGGCCAACCGCTTGCGGGCGAAGTCCGACTGAGCCTTGCTCAGCGTGATGCCGATGACGTTGACGTCGAACTTCTGCACCGCGCGCTCAAGGCAGCCGCCCCAACCGCACCCGATATCGAGCAGGGTCATGCCGGGCTCGAGGTTGAGCTTGCCCAGCGCCAGATCGAACTTGGCGTTCTGGGATTCCTCGAGGTCCATGTCGTCGCGCTCGTAGTACCCGCAGGTGTAACCCATGGTGGGGCCGAGCCATAACGCGAAGAAATCGTTTGAGACGTCGTAGATCGACTGCGACTCCTCGTAATAGGGAGTCAGGTCTGATTCGACGTTGGCCATCTAGCTACCCTTCAGAATTCGTCACCGGCCCGGGCGGGCGTCTATGTCATTCGTCATTCGGCGACAGGTCCCCCGACCAAACCCGAAGGTCTTCCTATGCCAGCCTAACCGAAACGCCGCGGCAGATGCACATCCCGTTGCGCATCCGGCGCCGCTTGTCACCGGTAGCTGTAGAAGCCTTGGCCGGATTTCTTTCCCAGTCGTCCCGCCTCCACCATCCGCAACAGCAGTGGTGGCGGCGCGTAATGAGTCTCTTTGAATTCGTCGAACATCTTGTCGGCGATCAGCTTCAGAGTGTCCAGACCGATGAGGTCGGACAGCCGCAGCGGTCCCATCGGATGCGACAACCCGGCGACGACGGCCTTGTCGACGTCCTCGATGGTGGCAACACCCGCCTCGACCATCCGGATCGCCGACAGCAAATACGGCACCAGCAGGAAGTTGACCACGAAGCCGGAACGGTCCGAGCAGCGAACCACCTGCTTGCCCAGCACCTCGCCGGCGAAGTGCTCGGTACGGGTCGCAGCGCCGGAACCGGTCTCCAGGGTGGTGACCAACTCGACCAGTGGCAGCACCGGCACCGGGTTGAAGAAGTGCAGACCGAGCACCCGGGCGGGGTTCTTGGTCGCGGCCGCGATCTTCATGATCGGGATGCTGGACGTGTTGGAGGCCAACACCGCGTCGGGATCGGTGATGATCTCGTCGAGCCGGCTGAAGATGTCGGCCTTGACGTTCTCGTCCTCGATCACCGCCTCGATGACCAGCTGACGGTCGGCGAGATCGGCCAGCTTGGTGGTGAACCGCAGCTTGTTCAGGGCGCCGTCGCGCTCACGCTCGGTGATCTTGCCGGCGCTGACGCCGCGCTCCAGCGACTTGGAGATGCGGTTGCGACCGGCGGTGACCAGCGCCTCGGTGGTTTCGAAGACCGTCACGTCGACGCCGGCCCGCGCGCACACCTCGGCGATACCGCCGCCCATCTGACCGGCGCCGATGACGCCGACCCGTTCGATCGCTGTTGCAGTCACGTTGTCTCCCAGGTGTTTTCGATAGAGAGAGGCCCCGCCCGGCGAACCGGGCGGGGCCCCGAGCGTCCTAGTGGAACTGACCCTCTTCGGTCGAGCCGGCAAGAGCGGTGGTCGACGAGTTCGGGTCGACGGTGGTGGCGATCCGGTCGAAGTAACCGGCGCCGACCTCGCGCTGATGCTTGGTGGCGGTGTAGCCGCGCGCCTCTGCGGCGAACTCGCGCTCCTGGAGCTCGACGTAGGCCGTCATCTGGTTGCGGGCGTAGCCGTAGGCCAGATCGAACATCGAGTAGTTCAGGGCGTGGAAGCCGGCCAGCGTGATGAACTGGAACTTGAATCCCATGGCACCCAGTTCCTTCTGGAACTTGGCGATGGTGGCATCGTCGAGGTGCTGCTTCCAGTTGAACGACGGCGAGCAGTTGTAGGCCAAGAGCTGGTCGGGGAACTCGGACTTGACGCCCTCGGCGAACTTGGCCGCCAGCTCGAGGTCCGGGGTGCCGGTCTCCATCCAGATCAGGTCCGAGTACGGCGCGTAGGCCTTGGCCCGGGCGATGCACGGCTCGAGGCCGTTCTTGACGTGGTAGAAGCCCTCAGAGGTGCGCTCACCGGTGACGAACGGCTGGTCGCGCTCATCGACATCGGAGGTGATCAGGGTGGCGGCCTCGGCGTCGGTGCGCGCGATCACCACGGTCGGCACGTCGGCCACGTCGGCGGCCAGGCGGGCGGACGTCAACGTGCGGATGTGCTGCTGGGTCGGGATCAGCACCTTGCCACCGAGGTGACCGCACTTCTTCTCCGAGGCCAGCTGATCCTCCCAGTGCGAGCCCGCGACGCCGGCGGCGATCATCGCCTTCTGCAGTTCGTAGACGTTCAGCGCGCCACCGAAGCCGGCCTCGCCGTCGGCGACGATGGGAACCAGCCAGTTGTCGATCGAGGTGTCGCCTTCGACCGCGGCGATCTCGTCGGCGCGCAGCAGTGCGTTGTTGATCCGGCGCACGACCTGCGGCACCGAGTTGGCCGGGTACAGGCTCTGGTCGGGGTAGGTGTGGCCGGACAGGTTGGCGTCACCGGCGACCTGCCAGCCGGAGAGGTAGATGGCCTTCAGTCCGCCGCGGACCTGCTGGACCGCCATGTTGCCGGTCAGCGCACCCAGCGCGTTGACGAAATCCATGTTGTTGACCTGGTCCCAGAGGATCTCCGAGCCGCGGCGGGCCAGGGTGGCCTCCTCGACGACGGTGCCCTGCAGTGCGACGACCTCGTCGGCGGAGTAGGTCCGGGTGATGCCCTTCCACCGCGGGTTGGTGTCCCAGTCGCGCTGGATTTCAGCGGCGCTCTTGGGTTTACCGACGTTGGACACGGACATGAGGACTCTCCTTAGTTTCTCCTGCGGGGCGTTGCTCATGCGAACCCCCGCCCCCCTTAGCGGCTGTGCTAATCGCACAATCTCATATCGGATATGCGCAGGTCAAAACGTTGCCGATTGCCAAGTTTGGCAATAAGCGACGCTTAACTTGCGAAGATTGCGAAGTCCGCAGGGCGCCCGCGCGGTGAAGTTACCGGCGGGTAACTTGAATACGCAGGTCAACTGCGGTGACCGAAAGACCGCGAGCTATCACAGCGGAAAGATGCATGCGACAGCCTTCACGGTGCCTCCGACGAGGTATGTGAGCGTTCTCACCGTCCGATCGGTCAGTTCGGCGCCGAACTTCTCGGTGGAGCCGGGCGGGTAGACGTGCAGGAGGATTTCCAGCTTCTCGCCGTAGGCCACCGCGGCGTCGTGCTCGATGGTGACCCGCAACGGGGCGTCCGTCAGTTCCGGAAGCGAGGCGAGGAACTCCTCCACCACCTTCCAGTACACCGAGTTGTTGACGTGGTCGAAAAGGTCGATATCGCTGACCCGGACCGGGAACTCGCGGATCTCCTCGGCGTCCTCGGGGGAGCCGGCCTTCAGATAGGACTTCCACCGCAACCGGTCCACGTCAGTGGTCTTCAGCAGTGCGTCCATGAAATCGTCGGCGATACGCGCCGGGGTCTGGGTCTCGCGGTTGAAGTTGATCCAGAACGCCTCGGTCTCGATCAGCCCGCCCCTGCGTCCTTCGATGCGCACCCGCATCTCGCACCACCGGTTGGACGCCCCGGAACACCAGCGGCGAAGCCGCAGCATGTCCTGGAACTCGATGGGGGCGATCATGTCGACCATCGTTCGTCGCACGATCCACAGCGGGTGGGTGTCGTTGTGCCCCATCTCGCGCAGTTGATCCTGGCCGATGTCCATGATGTGGCGCACCGCCGCGTCCATCCGAAGCCGACCGAGCCGGTCGACGTCGGCGGGTCGAAGCGGCCACCGGCGGTCGAAGACGTCCGGATGCGGATCGGGCACCGGCATCAAGACCTTGGCCAGACCGCTGCCCGTCGCATTACCGCCCATGAGTCGGGATCATGCCAAACGGCCTGTTCGATGCCAACAAGCAGCCCGTGTGCACCCTGCCCTGCCAACCATGCCAAGCCGCCTTCGCACGCCGGTAGGCTCAGCTGATGCCCAAGACCTTCGTAGGCTCACGGGTGCGTCAGCTACGCAGCGAACGCGGATTCAACCAGGCCGCACTGGCACAGATGCTCGAAATCTCGCCGAACTATCTCAATCAGATCGAGCACGACGTCCGGCCGTTGACGGTGGCGGTGCTGCTCCGGATCACCGAGGTGTTCGGCGTCGACGCCACGTTCTTCGCCTCCCAGGACGACACCAGACTGGTGGCGGAGTTGCGGGAGGTGATGTACGACCGGGACCTCGACGCCGACGTCGATCTGACCGAGGTCGCCGATATGGTCGCCGGCCACCCCGCGATCGCGCGGGCGATGGTCAACCTGCACCGGCGCTACCGGATCACCACCGCACAATTGGCCGAAGCCACCGAGGACAGGTTCAACCTCAACACCGGAGGCAGTGGCACCGGTTCCATCACGATGCCGCACGAAGAGGTCCGCGACTACTTCTACCAACGCCAGAACTATCTGCACGAACTCGACACCGCAGCCGAGGATCTGACGGCCCGGATGCGGATGCACCGTGGGGATCTCGCCGGGGAATTGTCGCGGAGACTCACCGAGGCCCACGGGGTCCGCATCCTCAGGCGGATCGACCTCGGCGAGACCGTGCTGCACCGGTACAACCCCGAATCGAAGAGCCTGGAGATCTCGACCCACCTGTCGGCGGGCCAGCGGATCTTCAAGATGGCTGCGGAGTTGGCGTATCTGGAAGTCGGCGACCTGATCGACACGATGGTCGCCGACGGCAAGTTCACCAGCGACGAGTCGCGCCGGCTGGCCCGGTTGGGACTGGCCAACTACTTCGCCGCTGCCACGGTGTTGCCCTACCGGCAGTTCCACGACGTCAGCGAGAACTTCGGCTACGACATCGAGCGGCTCTCGGCCTTCTACCAGGTGAGCTACGAGACCGTCTGCCACCGGCTGTCCACCATGCAGCGGCCGTCCATGCGCGGCGTTCCGTTCTCCTTCGTTCGGGTGGACAGGGCGGGCAACATGTCAAAGCGTCAGTCCGCCACGGGATTTCACTTCTCCTCGGCCGGCGGAACATGCCCACTGTGGAATGTCTACGAAACCTTCGCCAACCCCGGCAAGATCCTGGTGCAGATCGCGCAGATGCCGGACGGACGCAGTTACATGTGGGTCGCCCGCACGGTCGAGCGGCGCGCTCATCGGTACGGCCAGCCCGGCAAGACCTTCGCCATCGGCCTGGGTTGCGAAGTGCGCCATGCCAACCGGCTGGTGTACTCGCGCGGATTGGACCTGTCTTCGGACAACGGAACCCCGATCGGCTCGGGTTGCCGGGTGTGCGAACGCGATAATTGCCCGCAGCGGGCCTTCCCCGCGCTCGGCCGGGCCCTGGACATCGACGAGCACCGAAGCACGGTGTCGCCCTACCTCGTGAAAGAGACGTAATACCGATGAGTGAGATTGCCCGAATCCCCCCCGGCGGCCGCAAGGAACTCGGCCTCATCAACTGGATCATCTCCCGGATCGCCGCACGCTCCGTCCGGGCGCCGCACATGCATCTGTTCGAAGTCCTCGGTCAGCACAAGATGCTGTTCTGGACCTTCCTGCCCTACGCCGGCCAACTCCTCAACAAGGGCAAGCTGCCCAAGACGGAGACCGAGCTGATCATTCTGCGGGTGGGCCATCTGCGCGGTTCGGAGTACGAACTTCAGCAGCACCGCCGCCTCGCCCGCTCCCGCGGGGTCGATGACGCACTGCAGCAGAAGGTTTTCGCCGGCCCAGAAGCCGAGGGGCTGACCGGCCGGCAGCGGGCACTGCTGCGGGCGGTCGACGAATTCACGACCGACCGCAACCTGTCCGACGAGACCTACGCGGCGCTCTCAGCGCATCTGAACCGCCAGCAGATCATCGAATTCTGCGCTCTGGCAGGTCACTACGACACGATCGCGGGCATCCTCGCCACCCTGCGGGTGCCGATGGACTTCCCGGACTAGCCGCGTCCCTTTTGCGCTACAGGTACGTCACGCCGAGCACGACGATCGTGAAGACCACCGGTAACACGGGCAGGGCGCCGAGGAACGCCGCCCACTCCAGATCCTTGCGCTGATACCGCTGCCAGGCGAGGTATCCGAGGCCGGCCGCGGCGAGGAAGACCAACCCGGCGACCACCACCACCAGTGCACTCGTCGCCGACGATCCGGAGGCGAGCGTGATCGCGATCAGCCAGAGGATGTGCCCGAGAACCAGGCCGCCGATGCCGGCGACGACGACCGTTCTCACCGGGTCTGTCACTCAGAAATTGATCATGTGGCCGGCGAGGCCGTGGAAGCATTCCTGCAGCGCCTCCGACAGCGTCGGGTGGATGTGCACGTTGCGGGCCAACTCGCTGACGGTGAGGTCCCACTTCTGGGCCAGTGTCAGCTCGGCGACGAGTTCGGAGACGTCGGGCCCGATGAGGTGGGCCCCGAGCAGTTCGCCGTACTTGGCGTCGGCGATCACCTTCACGAAGCCGGTCGGATCGGCCAGGCCGTGCGCCTTGCCGTTGGCGCTGAACGGGAACTTGGCCACCTTGACGTCGTAGCCCTCCGCTTTGGCCTGTTCCTCGGTCAGCCCGAAGCTGGCGACCTGCGGCTGGCAGAAGGTCGCCCGCGGCATCATCCGGTAGTCGCCCAGCGTCATCGTCTCGGCGCCGCCGATGGTTTCGGCGGCCACCACCGCCATCGCCTCGGCGACGTGGGCCAATTGCAGCTTCGCAGTGACGTCGCCGATGGCGTAGATGTGCGGCACGTTGGTGCGCATGTAGTCGTCGATGGCGATGGCGCCGCGGTCGGTCAGCGCCACACCGCTGGCCTCCAGTCCGAAGCCGGAGATGTTGGGCGCGAAACCGATGGCCTGCATGACCTTGTCGGCCTTGAGTTCCTGCGGGGCGCCGTCCTTGCTCACGACGACCGTGACCACCGAACCGTCATCGGTGATCGACTCCACCTTGGTGCCGGTCAGGATCTTCACGCCGAGTTTCTTGTACTGCTTCTCGATCTCCTTGGAGACCTCGGCGTCCTCGTTGGGCAGCGCCCGCGGCAGGAACTCGACGATGGTCACCTCGACGCCGTAGTTGACCATGACGTAGGCGAACTCCATGCCGATCGCTCCCGCACCGGCGATGACGATCGAGCGCGGCAGGTCGCGGTCGAGGATCTGCTCCTCGTAGGTCACCACGTTCTTCGACAGCGAGGTGCCGGGGATCAGCCGGGTGCTGCTGCCGGTCGCGATGATCGCGTTGGCGAACGTGACCGTCTCGGTGCCGCCGTCGTTGAGGTCGACGACGATGGTGTTGGCGTCGGTGAACCGGCCGTACCCGTTGATCTCGGCGATCTTGTTCTTCTTCATCAGGTAGTGCACGCCCGCGACGCGGCCGTCGGCGACCTTGCGGCTGCGGTCGAAGGCGGCGCCGAAGTCGGCGGTGATCTGCCCGGTGAAACCGAACGTCGCGGCTTCCTTGGTCACGATGTGCGTCAACTCGGCGTTGCGCAACAGCGCCTTTGACGGGATGCAGCCCACATTGAGGCACACACCGCCCCAGTATTTGGGCTCGACGATGGCGGTGTTCAGGCCGAGTTGAGCGCAGCGGATGGCCGCGACGTATCCGCCGGGGCCGGCGCCGAGGACGACGACGTCATAGTGGGTCACGAGGGCTACCCTAGCCCGAGTCGCCAACGCGGACCGGCAAAGCGGGTCAGCGGGTCAGCGGATCGTCGGGCGGGTGATCCACTCGAAGAAGTAGGCGCCGTGCAAAACGGCAGCGGCCGCCATCGATGCCAGCGGCGCAGCCATCAACGCGATGGCCAGGGCCGTCACCTGCGGCCGGTTGGGGACCATCGAGACGAGCATGCTCGCCACCATGCAGACCATCAGGTAGAGCAGGATCCCGAACACCGGCAGCGTCTTGTCGAGCGCGGTGTACCACCAGAAGTAGTAGCCCGCGCCGGCCGCCGCGGCCAACGCCCACACGCCCGCCACGATCAGCGCGAATTTCCACCGCTTGACGAATTGATAGGCCCCGGGCACGGCGACGGGCTGAGCCGTGACCACCACGGGCCGCAGATGCCCGGTGACCGAACGCAGGAAGGCGTCGGTGTCGACGTTCTCCAGCGCGCTGAACGCCTGGGCCGGCTCATGCGGCACCGGCGGCTCGGAGTCGACGGCGACCGCGGCGTCCAGGCCGCGGGCGATGCGCGCGAGTTCCGGCTCGGAGTGCGGTGATCCCGCGTCCCACACCGGAGCCCGTTCGTAGTCGAGCGGGGCGGCGGGTTCGGATTCCGCTTCCGATTCGGCAGCCGCGGCACTCATCGCTGCCCATTCGTCGGAATCCCATTCGACCGACTCCATGGCCACCACGTCGGATTCGCCGGAGCGCAGCGGCTCCGGATGCGGGCCGGTGTCGAAGATCGGCGATGGGTGCGGCTCGGTGTTCGGCGACAGCGCAGGTTGGCCGCCCGTCGAGAACATCGGGGTCAGGTGCGGTTCGGTGATCGGCGAGGCGATATCGGTCATCCGGCCACCACCTGCAGCAGGAGCAGCACCGACAGCCAGCCCGGAGCCATCGCGAGGACGAAAGCGCCCATCGCGGTCACCCAGCGTCGGGCGGAGGCAATGATCATGAGCAGGCCGACGGCACTCGGTACGCCGATGACCAGCGCAACAACGAGGTCAGGGCGGATGGTCGCATCCACGATCAACTTGGCGACGACCGCGGAGATCTGACCCGCGACGCAGCCGAGGAGCAGCGCGCTTGTGAGCAACCATGCCCTGGGCAGGGGAATCACCGTTACGACGATACGGGCGAATGCCCCGTCTACCCGGGAGCGACGTCGGCGTGCCGAACAGGTATTTGACATGCCTGCGCCGCGTCAACGACCAGAACGTCGTCACGTTCGCGGGCCCGCGCACCGTTCTGGTAGTCCGCTCCGGTCAGCGTCGGGTCGGCGGTCAGTGCCTCGAGTTCGACGGCGGTGAATGCCCTGCCCCGGCTGAGGAACCGCAGGCCCTCGGGGGCTTCCAGGCTGAACCCTCCGCCGCGGCCGGGAACGACGTCGATGACCAGCTGGGTGTGTTTCCACGTCTGGAACTGGGAACCCGAGATCCACACCGGGGTGCCCAGCAGTGTCCCGAGCAGGACGTCGCGATCCCCGACGATGAATTCGCCGTCCGGGTAGCACATCGGGGACGAGCCGTCGCAGCACCCGCCGGACTGGTGAAACATCAGCGGGCCGTGCCGGTCAAGCAGCGTGCCGAGCAACTCGGCCGCCGCGGCGGTGATCAACACCCGCGGGGGGCTGTCGTCGGTCATCGGCGGCGACTTCCTGTGATCATGCGACGATGGAGCGCACCTCAAACACTACCGCGACGATTGAGATTGGCGGCATGTCCGACGACCCGTACCTGTGGCTGGAGAACATCGACGGCGAGGACGCCCTGGGCTGGGTGCGGGAGCGCAACGCCGCCACCGTCGCCGCGTTGACCGACGATGAGTTCGGCCGGATGCGCGCCGAGGCCCTCGAGGTTCTCGACACCGATACCCGGATTCCGTACGTGCGCCGCCGGGGAGAGTTCCTCTACAACTTCTGGCGCGACGCCACCAATCCCCGGGGACTCTGGCGGCGGACCACCCTGGAGAGCTACTGCACCGACTCCATCGACTGGGACGTGATCGTTGACGTCGACGAACTGGCCCGCGCTGACGGAGAGAACTGGGTGTGGGCGGGCGCCGACGTGATCGAACCCGACCACACGCTGGCGCTGGTCTCCATGTCCCGCGGCGGTTCCGATGCCGGCGTGGTCCGCGAATTCGACATGCGGACGAGGTCTTTCGTTCCGGGCGGCTTCGAACTTCCGGAAGCGAAGTCCCGGATCGCGTGGGAAGACCACGACACCGTCCTGGTCGGTACCGACTTCGGACCGGAGTCGCTGACGGAGTCGGGATACCCGCGCATCGTCAAGCGATGGCGCCGCGGCCAGCCACTGGCCGATGCCGAGACGCTCTTCACCGGCTCACCGACCGACGTCCTGGTGGGGGCAGCGGTAGACCGTACGCCGGGTTACGAGCGAACCCTGATATCCCGGGCGATCGACTTCTTCAACGACGAGACCTACCAGTGGCGCTCCGGTGAACTCATCCGCATCGACGCCCCCACCGACGCGACGGTGTCGGTGCACCGCAACTGGCTGCTGATCGAGTTGCGCACCGACTGGCACACCGGAACCGCGGACTACTCCGCAGGGTCTCTCCTGGCCGCCGATTACGAGCAGTTCCTCGACGGCGCAGCCGATGTGAGCGTGGTGTTCGAGCCCGACGAGCACACCTGCCTGCACCAGTACGCGTGGACCCGCGACCGACTGGTGATGGTGACCCTGGCCGACGTCGCCAGCCGGGTGGAGGTCGTCACTCCGGGTTCGTGGACCCGGGCACCGATGGCCGGGCTGGAAAACAGCACCAATACCGTCGTCGTCGCCATCGACGACACCGGTGACGAGGTATTCCTGGACTCCAGTGGGTTCCTGACCCCGTCCACGTTGCTGCACGGAACCATCGAGGGCGACCTCACGGCGATCAAGCGGGCGCCGGCGTTCTTCGACGCGACGGGCATGGCGGTCGCCCAGCACTTCGCCACCTCAGATGACGGCACCAAGGTCCCCTATTTCGTTGTCGGGCGCAGTGATTCGGGCCCGGGTCCGACATTGCTCGGCGGGTACGGCGGGTTCGAGGTCGCCCAAACGCCGGGCTACGGGGGTGTGCTGGGGCGGCTGTGGCTGTCCCACGGTGGCACCTACGTGCTGGCCAACATCCGTGGTGGCGGCGAATACGGGCCGGGCTGGCACACCCAGGCGATGCGGAAGGGCCGGCACAAGGTGGCCGAGGACTTCGCCGCGGTCGCGCGGGATCTCGTCGCCCGCGGAATCACCACAGCAGCCCAGTTGGGCGCTCAGGGGGGCAGCAACGGTGGCCTGCTGATGGGCATCATGCTCACCAAGTACCCGGAGTTGTTCGGGGCGTTGGTGTGCCAGGTCCCACTGCTGGATATGAAGCGTTTCCATCTACTGCTCGCCGGGGCCTCCTGGGTGGCGGAGTACGGCGATCCGGATGACCCCGACGACTGGGCCTTCATCTCCGAGTACTCGCCGTACCAGAACATCGACGCCGAGAAGCGTTATCCCCCAGTGCTCATCACCACGTCGACCCGCGACGATCGGGTGCACCCCGGGCACGCCCGGAAGATGACGGCGGCCCTGGAGGCGGCGGGGCACGACGTCTCGTACTACGAGAACATCGAGGGCGGGCACGCCGGTGCCGCCGACAATGCGCAGACGGCATTCAAGTCGGCGTTGGCGTTTTCCTTCCTGCACCGGATGCTCACGCCGGTCCCGTCGGCAGACTGACTCAGCTACGACTTGAGATGCGGGGCCAACAACGTCTTCCAGGCTTTGACGATCGACCGGAACTCGTATTCACAGCGGTCGGCCCTCCCCTTGGGCAGCCCTACCTGTTTCACCAGGTCCGCATGGGCGGCCGGATTCGAGCCGTAGACCCAGCAGGTCAGGTTGTACATCCGGGTCCAGTCCAGGGAGTGCTCATCGGCAAAGTCCTCGACAACCAGATCGTTGCGGGTAGCCGAGTACAGCTTGAACATGTGCGCGAAATCTTCGACGACCTGGGGTGCGTCGTTCTGCATGTTCTCGTCAGGGACGAGCCATAAGTAGGCGGCGAACTGATCGGCGGCGTCTTCATGGCGGCCCGTCGTCGGCAGGTCGTAGACGGAGATCACCGCATGGCCGAGTTCGTGGTAGGCCGTCGCACTCGCGGCATTGACCGCGGCCTCGGCGGGGTCGGCCGCATGCTGGTCCGTGTCGGTCTCGAACAGTTTGAGAATAAGGTCGACATATTCGTAACAGACGGTGATCCTCTTGTCCGCTGCGCTCCAGTAAGCGTTCGCCTCGTCGCACTGCGCTCCCACCACTTCGACCGGGTACGGAAGTGCCAGATAGCCGTTGACGTACTCAGCCATGTTGTCCAACATGGCTGAGTTCGTCATCAATGTGCGGCCTCCGCGCGCCGCGGGCGTTGTCGCATCCTGGTAGGTCACGACCAACTGCCCGGAATCGTGTTCGTTCACCGCTGACCTCTGCCCGGCACTGCCACATCCCGCGGTCATCAGTGCGGCCATCAGCAACGCGCCGGCAGGGCGGTCGAGGCGGTTCACAGCCGCAGCCGAAACCGGCGGCGAAACGAGCGGAAGACGACCGCGGCCACACAGACCAGCGACGTGCCCAGCAACACCGACCCCACCGCGTCGGTGAAGTAGTGGTACGTCGCCGCCTGGCCGAGGATGCCCAGCGCAGCGAAGGCCACCGCAGCCCAGACCAACCAGCGGCGCGCCCCCACAGCCAGGATCAGCATGCCCAGGGCGACGACCATGACGGTGGTATGACCGCTGGGATAGGCCAGCGCCTCGCCCTTGAACCGGCCGAACAGCGGTTTGAGTGTCTCGGTGGAGAGCAGGCCCACCGCGGGCGTCGCAAGTGCCAACGGGACCAGCAGCCACAGTTTCCGGAACAGCGCGACCGTGACCGTCGCCGCCAGCAGTGTCTGGGCGGTGCGGTAGTCGGTGAAGAACAGCAGCGATCCCAGCGGTCCGGTGCGGGCCTGCTGCATCCACGCGTCGACCGGTGTCGCGCCGTCGCGCACACCCAGCCCGAGAAGCATCATCAGCGGCATGCCGACGAACGGCCAGCCCACCAGCGCCCTGTCGATCCCGCCCGAAAGGGCCCTGTAGCTCAGGGGGCGATCCCTCGAACGTACGCCGCCTGACCCAGATGCTGGGCACAGTCGTCGACGATGCTGACCAGTCGCGCGCTCGCGGTCACGGGGGGGTTCCAGTTCTCGTCCACGATCCGGGCGAGCTCATCGACGGTGACGCCGGCGACGTACTCCAGCGTCATCTTGTGCACCGCATGGTAGTAACCGGCGAGCAGATCTGCGGGAGCGCGAACCTTGCCGACCTCCTCGGCGGTGTGGCCGTAGCCGTGGGCGTCGCGAGGCAGATCAAGGGCGAACCGATCGACCCATCCGCCGCTGAACCAGACCTGATCCACGGCCGCGATGTGAGCGAGTTGGGCATCCTGGATGCGGGCGCTGTGCCAGATCAACCAGCAGATGCTGTTGGCCTGCTTGCCGGAAGCTGTCGTCGGCCGGAAGAAGGACGCATCGTCGCTCAGATCGTCGGTGACGGCGTCGACGTGCTCGATGAGCCGGGTGAAGCTATCGCGAAGCAACTCGCGGGCGGCGGCGGAATCGGCGGACTCGGGCATGCCCGCGACGCTACGCCCGGGGCCGCGTCGCGCCGTAACCTGACATTCATGAGTTATGACCTCGTGATCCGCGGCGGAACCATCGTCGACGGCCTCGGCGGCGAACCGTATCGGGGGGACGTCGCGGTGGCCGGCGGCGTGATCGTGGCGCTGGGGAGCGTCGACGGCGTCGGCGCCCGGGAGATCGACGCCGCAGGGATGCTCGTCACCCCGGGGTTCGTCGACCTGCATACCCACTACGACGGTCAGGCGATCTGGTCGGAGAGGTGTTCGCCGTCGTCGTCGCACGGGGTCACCACCGCGCTGATGGGCAACTGCGGAGTGGGCTTCGCGCCGTGCCGGGCCGAGGACCACGATGTGCTCGTCGACGTCATGGCCGGCGTGGAGGACATCCCCGGCGTGGTGATGACCGACGGGCTGCCGTGGGACTGGGAGACCTTTCCCGAATACCTCGACGCGCTGGAGAGCCGACGCCGGGATATCGACGTGGCCGCCTATCTCCCCCACTCGCCGCTGCGGGTGTACGTGATGGGACAGCGGGGCGCCGACCGCGAAGCGGCGACGGCGGAGGACCTGGCGTTGATGCGCAAGCTGGCCGCGCAGGCGATCGAGGTGGGCGCGCTCGGGGTTTCCTCGTCGCGGTTCGCGTTTCACAAGACCGGAAGCGGAGCCCCCATTCCGACGTATGGCGCTGCCTATGAGGAGATTTCGGCGATCGTCGGCGGGGTCGCCGACGGAGGGGGTGGGCTTCTGCAGTTCATTCCCGACATCGCCGCCGGCGGTTACGAAGGTGTGCTGCAGGAGGTGTTCGAGGCCGCCACCGACGTCGGGGTCCCGGTGACCTTCACCCTGACGACCGGCAATTCCGGTGATCCCATCTGGCCGGGCGCGGTGAACCTGATCGAGAAGTTCAATGCGGCGGGCGGCACCGTCACCGCGCAGGTCTTCGCCCGTCCGATCGGGCTCGTGATCGGCCTGGAACTGACCGCCAACCCGTTCGTGCTGTATCCGAGCTACCGAGAGATCGCGGATCTGCCGCTGGCCGAACGGGTGGCGCAGATGCGCAAACCCGAAGTGCGCGAGCGCATCCTGTCCGACAAGCCGGGCGAAGGTCACCCGTTCATGTATTTCGCACAAGCCTGGCAGTGGATGTTCCCGCTGACCGAACCGGCGAACTACGAGCCCGGGCCGGAGGAGAGCATCCTCGCGCGGGCCCGGGCGCGCGGCGTCGGCCCCATGGAAGAGGCCTACGACCGACTGCTCGACGACGACGGCCACGCCATGATGCTGGTGGCCCTGGCCAACTTCGAGAACAACTCGCTGGACACCGTCGGGCAGTTGCTGCGCCGTGACGACGTGGTGCTCGGCCTGGGCGACGGCGGGGCCCACTACGGGATGATCTGCGATGCAAGCTATCCCACGTTCGTGCTGGCGCACTGGGCCCGCGACCGGGCGTCGGGCCGGCTGTCGGTGGCCGAGGCGGTGCGCCAACTGACCTCGGTGCCGGCTCGGGTGGCGGGCCTGGCGGATCGGGGACGTCTCGCGGTCGGCTATAAGGCGGACCTCAACGTGATCGACCATGCGCGGCTGACCCTGCACAAGCCGGTGATCGCCCACGACCTGCCGGCAGGCGGTAGGCGACTCGACCAGACTGCCGACGGATACGTCGCGACCGTCGTCTCCGGCGAGGTGATCGCCGAGAACGGGGTGCCGACTTCGGCCCTGCCCGGGCGGCTCATCCGCGGGCGCCAGGCCGCGCCGGCGGAGTAGGCGCAACTCACGCCGTTGCCGACTGTGCGGTTTTGCGCGGAACACGCCGTGCCTGTGGAGAAATCCGCACAGTCGACGTGACGGTCGTGGCACCGCGGTGGCATCTTCTGCCGCCATGGACGACGACTGGCCCTTCCGCGGAGCTGAAGCAGTTCAGTCCGGCGCTGTGTCGGGCCGGCAGTTGAGCCGGTTCTACTCGGCCGTCTATCCAGGCGTCTATGCGCCACGCTGGGTGGAGTTGACGGCAGCGCAGCGGGCTCGGGCGGCGTGGCTGTGGTCGAGGCGGACCGGCGTCGTCGCCGGTTTGTCCGCCGCTGCACTTCTCGGCGCCAAGTGGATCGACCCGACCCTGACCGCTGAGCTGGTTCACGGCAACCGTCGGGCACCGGCGATGCTCACCGTCCGTACCGACGCACTGCTAGCTGGTGAGACCAAAGAGATCGACGGCATGGTCGTGACAACACCCGCCCGCACCGCATTCGACATCGGCCGCCGGCAGCCGGTCACTGAGGGGGTGCAGCGCATCGATGCACTCATCAACGCGACGACGTTGCACGTCCGCGACATACGAGCCGTAGCCGACCAACACGGGGGTACCCGCGGGCTGGTCCGACTCAGGGCGACGATCGCACTCGTCGATGGCGGAGCCGAGTCACCGCATGAGTCGCTCACGCGCCTGCTGCTCGTCCGAGCCGGACTCCCGCCGCCGCAGACCCAGATCCCGGTCACCGACGAATCAGGCTGCACGATCGCCTACCTCGATATGGGCTGGCCGGAGAAGCGTGTCGCCGTCGAGTACGACGGCATCCAGCATTGGACCGATGCACGGCAACGTCGGCGTGACATCGAGCGACTGACCGAACTGGAAGCGTTGGGCTGGATAGTCATTCGCGTGAGCAGCGACATGCTGCGCACTCCTGCCGTCGTTGTGGAGCGCGTCCGTGCCGCCCTCAACCGCCGGTGACTGTGCGGATTTCAACGGTCACGCGGCGCGTCGCGCGAGAAAGCGCACAGTCGCCGAGGAGGGGCTGACGGGGACAACGAAAAAGCCCGGCTCGCTTCGCGAGCCGGGCTTTTTCGTGAGTGGGACCTATTTCGCGAGTGGGACCTATTTCGCGAGTGGGACTTAGAAGTCCATACCGCCCATGCCACCGCTCGGGTCGCCCGCGGGAGCGGACGCCTTCTCCGGCTTGTCGGCGACGACGGCCTCGGTCGTCAGGAACAGCGCCGCGATGGACGCCGCGTTCTGCAGCGCCGAGCGGGTGACCTTGACCGGGTCGGCGACGCCGGCCTTGAGCAGATCCTCGTACTCGTTGG